>NZ_JABBVZ010000056.1 GCF_012933365.1 Sulfobacillus harzensis
CAGGGAGAATCCCGTGCCATAGTTTCATCAAGACGTGATCCCACGGCTTTGGTTCGTCTTACGCCAATTCGCGTCTGGAACGCTCTCGGAGGCTGCGCACGCCATCCCGCGCACATCGTGAGTCACGAAATCCTGCGAATCAGCGAGTATACGGGAGAAAAACACTAATCTATGAGGGAGCGCATTAGCCGCATAGCAACCATGCGCGCTTAAGCGCAGCCAGATTCGGGCTGCTGTCCACAACTTTACTTCCCAAACGGGGAGTGTCAGCAGGTTTACTTCCCAAGTGTCAACAACTTTAGTTCCCTGTACAAAAACGAAGCCAAGACCGAGCCGATAGGGGGATATCCTATTATAGGATCGCATAATATCCATTACACGCCAAGAAGTCCCACCGGATGGCGTTCTATCAGCAAACTACCGTCCAACAAACGCTACAACCCACCGGCCGCGAATACGCGCTATTCCGACTAATTCGGTCTGGAGACGGCGCCTCAGAACCGCACTTGGAACCCCCGTCAGCGGCCAAATCCTCAACGCCGCTAATTAAAGGAGGGGCGCCGGGCTCCTCGTGCCCATACCCGGCGACAGAAGACCCCTCCCCTGCTCCAAGTCTTCCCAGAAGACAAGGGGGCGTGCCGCATCACCCGAAGGTATCTTTCCGCCAAGACCAGCCTCAGCGTGCCTAAGGATTTCCGCCGCGGCTTAGGAGGTCTCGGTATCGGACGCGGCCCGGCCTGAGACGCCGCTATGGGGCCGCAGTCTGGCGAGGGGCGCATAGGGTCTAGAACACAACCGACCATCCTCGCCATAAATTGCTAAGACAGGCTAAGTCTCCCTTTGGGGAAGCGCCCACTCGCCCCGAGGATGCACGGTAAAGTCCTAAGCCATAAAACAAGCCTGGGTATACAATCCGAGGCAGAATGGCGCTCAGGCAGCGATCGGCTACGCCGAAATCATTCTCGCTCACGTGCGGTCATTATTACTTTAACCGCCGAGTGTAAATAAACGCACAGTCATAATGAATTAATAAATCCACTGCACACTGCAACCAAAAATAAGACCGCTTTGGTCGTTAACGATAATGCAATTTAAGTAACAAACACATGAAGCGCCGTATAGCACAATGAGTTTCAATTATTGTCCGTTTAGGGATTCTTCATTACTGTTGTGAACCAACCGTTGTGAACCAAATTGCGGCAAAGCACCTGGGCAGCCATCTTTATGGAGGTGCCTCTAGACGTGAAGACACAGCCCTTACGCCAAACAGCGAGCCGTACTCCGTGCAAGAGCACCGGTGGCCACTCGAAGAAAACGCGGGGGTTTCGATATCGAAAGTCGGGTCTGGGAACGGGTGGGCGGGCACGAAAAAAGGGCTCAAGAGCTTCCGGCGAACGGGCTCCGGAGCGAAATGAGCCCCTTCTTGTTTCGATATCGAAACTTTCCTCTATATAAGGGCGTCGCACCCAGACCGACACAGCACTGTGACAGACCGCGTATCATGAATAGGAGGATACCGATCCCGTTAGACTTGCCTCGATCCAGCAGACCAGGCCAAGCCCATAGTCAGCGGCGCTGCGGTCCTTGGTGTACACGCCACCGGACACCCGCCACTCCCCGAAACTTTCGATGTCGAAACTTCCGGGCCGGCCGGACGTAAACCCACACGGGGCTTCATTTATATATAGAGCAGCGCCCGCCTTAGGGTTTCGATATCGAAACCCAAGCCACCGACACCCAACCCTCACGGAACAGGGTCTTTCGACATCGAAATCAGCACTTCGGATACCCGACCGCCCGCCCGACGCCGACGGGTGAGTTTCGACATCGAAACCACCCCTGCGTCTTACAACCCCGGCGGAGCCCCAGTTCCTAACGCTCCTAATTCTAGTTTCAACATCGAAACCCCGACCCACAATGAGCTCCCCAGCTCCGAGAAACCGTGTTTCGACGTCGAAACACCCGACCGAAAAGGGGATAAGGCGTATAATCCACTGTGCGTCACCCACTAAACCAGGCAACTGCACACAACACGCGTCGCTATCAAAATATAGTTCATATAGTTCCGGCGTACATTTTCACTCCCAACACCGTGACATCCAAATCGGATACAAGTCGAACCGCCAGCACCATAGCACCACAAAAAAACAGCGCCGATTGCTCGGCGCTGTTTTATCTTCGAATTTATCCCGTTGTCTCTTCGTCCGAAATGCGCGCCCAGTTCCCGCCACTCACGCGCCGTAATGTCTCGGCGTACTCTTCGTAGATCTTAGCTAAGATTTGAATTTCCATCGGAGACATTTCCGACACACGTTCAAGCACCGCGTCCAGTCGCATCTGTTCTGTCTTTAAAAATGTACCACGCCGCGAGTTACTACGTGGTCTGCGCGCCGGGTCGTTCGTTTGCAATCCGGACGTGAATGTGCGAATCCACGCCCGCAACTGATGAACCGTCGGGCTGCGTTTAACTATAAACTCCATCGCCTTTTCCACTCCGCCGGGAACAATCTCCCGCCCATCGTCGCCAACAAGCGCGGCCAACTCCTTCGCCATTGACTCAGATGTGACGGTTCCATCTTCCAACGCCGCGACAATGGTGGGGTTCCGCATGATTTTCAACACCAATGAGACATGCGTCTTCCCTTTGTGAATGCGCCGACCAACTTCCTCTTGCGTTAACCCCATGCTCAACAACGCCTTATAGCCCGCCGCTTCTTCCCATACGGTCAGGTCTTTTCGCATCAAGTTTTCAATTAACATCAGACCAGACCATTCCTCGCGCGGCGCTGTTGTAATCCTCGCCAACACGGTGGTTAAACCAGCAGCCCGAACGGCCCTTACCCGACGTTCTCCAGCAATCAGGCGATATCCGTCCCCTTCACGCCCGACCAACACCGGCTCCAACTGCCCATCCTTCGCGATGCTCTCAACCAATTGCCGAAACGCCGGATCATCTTCATCAATTACCCGCGTATTGATTCCGCCAATGCGAATGGCATCGAGCGGCAACTGGTAAAGCATCTCTGTTCCGTCACCCGCGGACTTTGAGTCACCTGGATCCCCGACCGCTGAACTCCCCGCCACCGAAGCCCGGGCTGCGTCAGATGCTGCATCGCTTTCAAATTGTGGGTCCAAAGAGGGGTTGCGTCGTGCCTCATCGGCGTCGATACGAACTTTTTCGAGCTTCACCTGCGCAGCCTCTGGTTCCGCGACGCCCGCGTTACCCTGCTTATCCACACGCATCACCGACGCTGCCGAAGCCGGAGACTTATTGCTGTCCTGAGACGGTGGGCGTCCCGCCATCCGTTCCACTTCCGTGCTTCCGGCGCGCGCCAATTCTATTGCGCTAGGGCGCTTTTTTGCCACCGCGCTTCAACCTCCTCCATTAATTTCACGATAGCGACAGTGACCGGTTCGCGTGGCGCCGTCGTGAATAAATTCGCCCCCTGATGCGCTTGCGACCACTCGACCGAGGTCGCCCGAGGGATCTGCGTCTCAAAAACCAAATTGGGATCCTTGATAAAGACTTCTAGACGTTCGCGCGCCGTCCGACCCATGGATGTGCGGTTATCCACCAGGGTGCTGACCACACCCAATAGCCGGAGTCTGGGATTCGACCGCATCTGCACCGACTCGATCGTGCTCCGCATTTGTAACAGCCCAATAAGCGGGTAATTCCCCGCTTGAGGAACCGGGATGAGCACCTTGTCCCCCATCTCGAGGGCGACCTGATTCCAGTACCCCAAATGCGGCGGGCCATCCACCAGCACCCAATCGTAATCCGCCATGCGTTCCCGCACGCGTTCGGCGATTTGGTGTGGGTCGGGCGCGGACTTAATATCCGGCCATCGTTCAACGAGTCCCATAGAGATCCACGCGGGAATAACATCCACCGCAACATCCGGCAGCACCTGCGCCGTCATGATGGCCCTGTCCATGGCTCGGCCCTTCCGCAGAAACGCTGCGAGGCAATGGTCTTCATCCGCGGCAACGCCGAGACTATAACTCGCATTGGCCTGGGGATCCGTATCAACAACCAAGGTGCGGTAGCCGCGAAGGGCGAAGCCCACCGCCAAGTTCACCGCGAGCGTACTCTTCATCACGCCACCCTTTTGGTTAGCCAGCACTAAGACGTTAGGCATGTGACCGCCCACCTGTCTTGCGGCCCGCTAGCCATCCCGCTAAATCATCCGCGTCGACTCGCACCGCGCGCGCTAGCTTGATCGCTGGAAGACCCTCATCGCGAATCCACCGATGTACCGTTCGTGAGCTCACTTGCAGCTGCTCAGCCACTTCTTCGACGGTCAAATATTTTCCCAAAGGCCGTCCCTCCTTTGGGTCCTTCATTCGCTTAGTGGCTTTCTTTTTCCTGCTACGTCCGCTTATGTCAAGACAAGAAATAACCGATCCGGCGTTCCTCCGCGGACTAGGCCACCCCGTCGGCGGCGATAATGCCGAGCTCTTCGCCGGCCCGCATGGTAAATTGCCGCCACAAGACGGTACCCGGTCGAAAAAGCGCGGCGGCTGCCGGTCCCAAGGCTTCTTGTGCTAAGCGTGTAGCTTTGGCGACTACGGTTTGATCCTGCTCAAGACGCGCCCCGTACTGCATCCAAACGATGTCCTCGCGCGCCCGGGCTTCGCGAATCTCGTCCCGCGCCGCATCCTCTTGTCTAGCTCTCCTGGCCAGAGTTCGTTGATACTCTCGTTCCTGGCGCGCCAGGGCACGCTTCCGTGTCGCCTCGCGCACCCAGCTTGGCGCTGTCCACTCATGTTCTAGAGCGGAACGCATCCAAGCACCGGGGTTCTTGATAGCGCCCTGAGGCGCCGATAGAACCCATTGGCTCACCTCGGCGACGCGAGACAGTGAGTAGCTCTGTATCCACTTTCTAAGCGTTACCGGTCCGATGCCGCGTGTTTTGAGATGGGATAATAAGAACAACAGGAGAGCTTGCGGCGTGGAAAATCGCCACACGGGGGACCCGTCTTGTTGATCAAATTCTTGTTTAAAACCAGGATCTTCGATCGGCGCTGGCTTGGTGTTCTCGCTGTCAATGGGCATGCGGGTTTCCGGGGTCTCCGAAGCCGACCCCTCCGGACAGCCTGTCCTCTCCCCTCCGGACACGAAACTCACATCGGCCGGCACTTCTAAATCGGCCGTGGCGGACGGGGTCTCGAGGCTGCTGCTGTGTGCATACTCTGGAACGAGGGCTTGGCTAACGTCCATAGGGTCGATTTCTGTTGCCGTGTAGGGATGCCAATGAATAACGTAGCGATTCGTGGTGAGATCCCGGGCGTGCATCGCATGCCGACGGGGCCGATGGTAGGTGGTGAGTAGCCCTGCGTCCTCCAATGTGCGCAGGGCCCGACGTACGGAGCGAACGGTAAGAAAGGTTTCTGCGGCGATGGTTTTTTCCCCCATGAACAGCTGCTTCATGGGGCGACGTTGGTGGGTACACTGCCAGAAGAACGCAAAGACGCGTTGAGCACTCGGGGTGAGATCTGGACGGGTCATAATGTCTTCCCGAACGAGCCGATGTCGAATGCTGTGGGGCAGGCCGACCGTTTCACTAAGAAGGACAGAGTTTTTCATGGTTGTTAGGCCGCAAATTAGGCACACTTAATTTGACAATGGCGCATTACCACTGTTAAAATTAACTAGACAAAACCCATACCCGGCGTGGTGGAGTGCCTTTTTCAAAAAGGACTGCCACCAAGCGATTGGCAAGATCGGCGCCGGAGCGGCACAAAAACCTCCTTTTTCGAGGACTCACACACGGTTGCTGGAACAGCCGTGTGTGGCTTTTTGTGCAGGGTACAAAAATACCCTGGAGCTCCCACGACACCCCAAGGCCACGACTTGTCTCGATAAAATCGCTATGCTATCATTGCTCTAGTCGTTCACCGCTGGGGGTTGTGGTGAGCGGGCTCAAGGGAGACTGGGCAGCGTCGCAAGCGCTGCTCTCTCTTTTTCCTTGACCCCTGGCAGATATTGGTTGTTACGCCAAGCCCTGCCTTGAACCCGATTCTACCTTACTCGCCATGAGATGCCAACTACCAGGCATAATTTGCGATTGGCGAACATATGTACTACAAGGGTCTTTTACAGAAACATACATTCTCTATATAGCGAACAGTCCTGTCCAACAGGGGCGCATCCAGACAACAGACGGCCTAAAAGGGATCTGACCTCACCTCCTTCTTCACATTGTGAGCTGGCACTCGGTCTAAGCCTCGTCCCATATCGCTGACGCCTCGGGCCCATAGAGCGGCGTTAGTGCTTGTTGAGGGTTCACAGACTCAGTTTTGGACGTTCGGCGACGTTTTGTAGTGTCCGGTGGCCTTGCTGTGTCCCCAAGGAGCAGCAAGGATTTTTTTGCATCGTCGCGAATAGATGTCAGCGTGAGTCGTTGCCGTCAATAGAGGTTTACCATGGAAACTTGCGCGGGGCGGGATCAGCGATGAACCCCGGGATCGGTGTTAATCCGCTTCCACCATGCCAACTCAGGATGATGCAACATCGCTGCTCCCGTGGCATCATTCTACCGTCGAATAGCATGCGCATCGGTAGATATTCGCCGAGACAGCGGCGACATCACGGAAGCATTTAACGGGGAGATCGACCTCGAAAACCGGGGAAATGCGGTAGGTCTAGGTGGAAGCGTTCGTTTCATTACACAAAGAAAGGATTGAGTTGACTAGTGGATGAGACACAGACGGCGTCCTCGGTCTTCCGCCAATGGACTGCATTGACGGCGCTGCAGATATTGCGCATCGCGCACGACACGGATCTTACCCCCTGGGATGTGACCACGCTCTTGATTCTGGAGGGCACGGGACCTTTACAGCCGACGCAACTGGCTCAGGTGACGGGATTCCCCACAGGCCAGATGACCAAGATTTTAGATCGACTGGAAGCGTCGAAATTGACGCGTCGCACGAAACACCCGACTGATCGGCGGCGACAAATTATCGTCATTCGACCGGCCGGCCGGCGGGCCGTCGCGCGTTGGCTGAGCCAGATCGCGACCGGGACCCGGCCGGGACGAGGGGGGGGTGTCGAGGTGCCGTCCGATCTTCCCGACCCCACCAGGGTCTCGGCACGGTGGAACGCCTTGGTCACTCCAGAAAATGAGCGAACCTGAGCTTCGGGCCGCCGATGAGGCATTGGCGTATGGTCCCCGAACAATGTGACGGTGGTTCCAAGCGGCCGCATCCGTGGTACGTAACCAATGTGACCGATTTGCTGAGCCGAACGCATCATTCAGTTCACGCGACACATGGGTCCATGGCGTTCGACAGTAGAACGGCGAGGGGTATCGAAACTAGCCACAAGCGCGACAGCGATAGGTGCGGCCCGCCCCCTTGGTGAGGTGACCACATTGCGGACACGTTTGGGACGTGTACGCCTCACTAATCTTGATCAAGCGAATGCCGTGACGCCGGAGCTTGTATTCGAGATACTGTTCCAAGCGCCCAAACTCCAACACCCCGACCTCCTGATTGGTCCGCCGGGAACGGCGGTGCCGTTTTTTATGGTTGAGGGTGCGGAGGTCTCCGGCGTACAGAATCGTCAGGCCGGTGGCGAGACAGAACGCGACAATCTGATTCGCAGCCTGATGCAAGGCATTCCGCGTCACGTGGTTGGCTTTTCGACTGACGCGCTGGCGGGCGCGGTTGAGGCGTTGGCGGCGTCGCGACCCCGGCTTCGTGCGGACCCGTTTTTTCTGCAGCTTGGCGTGTGCTTTGGCCCGGCCCTGCTTGACGGATCGCAGCCCCCGGCCAGAGATCGCTAACGCCTCTTTGCCGTCCGAGACCATGCCGAGGTGAATGACCCCGATATCCAGCCCGCCGGCCTTGTTGGAGGGAACGGGTACAGGATCAGGCATCTCGCGGGTGACGGTCAGATAGATCTCGCCAAACCCCAATTCCGCTTGCACCACCTGTCCGTCGGGCATTTCCGGTAGCGGCACCCGAATCGGGTCGCGGCCCCGACCGCGGGGCAGCAGCAACTGCCGCCCGACGATTTTCAGGGCTTGGCCCTTAAAGATGGGATTGAAGTACCGTCGGAACCGCCAGGGATAACGGGCGTGCTGGTCGCCATGCTTCCGCTTTGTGCGCACCCCGTCAATCGTGGCACAGAACTTCTCGATGAGGGCTTGGACGGTTTGCGAGTGCAGCGGGAAGCGGCGTTTGAAATGCGCCTTGAGTTGCGCCTCCGTCGGCCATCGCCAATGCCGCCGACGGCAGAACCGGTGGATCTTCACCAGGCGGGTCCACAAGTCTCCCGCAGCCCGACGGGCATCGGATGCTTTCGCCCACTCGGTCGGGGACAAGGACACGCGATAGGGGAAGACGGTCGTTTCTTGCATGGGACACCCCCTTTGTTTGACATGGTATTGTGTCTATTATACGCTTGGTCTATGGCAAACACAAACGACTACAGAACCGGCAGACACTGCGTGTTTCACTTACACGTGCATTTGGTCTTTGTAGCGAAGTATAGGCGGTTGGTCTTTACGAAGGACATTTTGGAGGACTTGCGCATCATATTTTCCGACGTGTGCCAGGACTTTGAAGCTACCTTGGAGGAATTCGACGGCGAGCGGGATTATGTGCACTTGCTGATCACTTACCCACCGAAGGTCGCGATTTCCCGACTGGTCAATAGTCTCAAAGGTGTCTCGTCCCGCTTGATCCGTAAGAAGCACTATCCGAGCATTGAGCAGGCGCTGTGCGGCGGCAGCCTTTGGTCGCCGAGTTATTTTGCCGGATCGGCTGGTGGAGCACCCCTCTCCATCATTCGGCAATACATTGAACAACAGGAAACCCCAGATTGACCCCTGCGGTGTGAGCGCCTTATATCTCCGCCCTGAACGGCGGAGTTTTACGGCGCATCTGATAAAAGTTTCGAATTCCCGCGGGAACCCCCAAGGAATACTTAGTATCTTATTCGACAAAAAAATTAACAAATAAATGCTTTGTATGCAGGACTTTCCGATGTAGTATAGAAATGGTTCATGGAAAGTTGGTATCAACCCATCATGCTATCGTTCGGGATGTCGATTGATGGCCAACCTTTCACGTGAACCAAAACTCTGTGGACGGCCTCGCGTCTAAATCCGCAGCACCCTCCTGTACGGAAGGGGTGCAGGAGGTGAGAGGTGGTACGTCGTGGCGAATTTTTACGGAAGGTCTCGCGCGTACGTAGCATTCCAAGTCCGTCTGACGCCGGAGTTGAAGGAGAAGTTGATGAAACGGTCGTTTGAGACCGGCCAGAGTCAAGTGGCTATCGTCAATGAGGCGCTAGAAAACTACTTTGCGAATGTCGCGCCCGAGAATCCCGACTCGCCTCCATCCGCCTCGAAGGGTGGAGACGGGACGCATTAAACCCCCAATGGGGGAACCAGTGAGAACTAGATGCAGCGCGCACTAGGTATCATGAGGAGGTTTTTGCAAGTCGATGCAAAAGCAGACGATGAAGAAGGTAGCTCCGTTAGCGCTGGGTTCAACCATGATGGTGCTGTCCATGGTTCCGGCGGCTTCGGCCTTTGCGGCAACGGGCAACCCTTATGTGACCGGTTTGAGTGTCAGCGCCAAGGGCGACAGCGTTACCGCCATGGCGAAGACCTCGGGTCATTATGTTGTTGAGTACGAATTCAAGGCTGAGAACTCCAAAGGCCAGTGGATCATCACCCGCAGCTACCAACCCAACCCGAACTACACCGCACCGTCGTGGGCGACCCATGTCCAAGGTTTCGCGATGACCGAGTACGAACTGGGCCACAAGCAGTGGAACATGAAGCGGCCCTCAAACGTGGTGGCGGTGAAGCCGGCTTCGACCACGAACCCGATTGTGGGCGTGACGGAAGTGGTGTCTGGTAACACAGCAACGGCCGTTGCATCTACGAATGGCAAGCACAACGTCGTGTACGAGTTCAAGGTACAGGCTCCGGACAGCAACACATGGCAGATTCAGGGCCCGTATTCCTCGACGCCTACCTACACCTACAAACAAACCAAGGCTGGCACATACAAGATTGAGGCCTTTGCCTTGACCGCGACCGAGTACGCCAATCATGAATGGGGCATGAAGGTTAAGTCCAACGTGTCAAACCTGACGATTGCTGCGGGTACTCCGGTAGGCGTCAAGTTGAGTGCCGCATCCTCCAGCGTGGTTGCGGACGGCGTCGCCACTGACACTATCACCGCTGCTGTCGTCGATGAATACGGCAACACCGTGACCGACTACAACGGTACCGTCAGTGTGTCGGTAACCAGCGGAACGGGTTCGTTGAGCACTGGCACTGTCACGATAAAAGACGGTGTCGGCACGTTCACGATCTCGGCCAGCACCACCGGCACCGATGCCATCGGGACGAATGATTTAGTTGCGAGTAACGGGACGCCGACCCCGGCTACGTTTAGCTATGGTTCGACGACGGTCACGGCGGTGACGCCTACGATCCAGGGCATTAAAGTCTCTGCATCGTCGCAGGCGGTCTCCGAAAACTCCTCGAACAATGATCCGGTGACCATTACGTTGACAGACCAGGCGGGCAACCCGGTTCCTTCCGCGTATGCTGGCGAGGGTGCGAAAGACGTGACCGTTACCTTGAGCGGCCCGGGCTCTCTCGGCACGAGTGCGGCTACCGTATCGGGCGCCACCACCTCGCAGACGGTCTATGTCTGGCCGGGATACTCGGGCACGGAAGACGTCTACAGCATCCAGGGTCTGACAGGCACGATTACCGTCACGGCCTCTGCGCCTGGGGTCACCCCTGGTCAAACCTCGATCAACGCGGTTACGGTGGGACAGCCGGCTAAGATTGCGGTGTCCGCCACGACCGGAAGCCTGACGAGCAGCCTGACTGTCAGTGGGGACACCCTGCCTTCGGGTACCACATTCACGCAATACACCGTCACCCTCGAGGACATCAACGGTAACACGGTTGCAGCCCCGAGTGGTGGCGACGCGTTGACCCTCTCGGACAACGCCACCACCGGTGACTTGTACTACTACGTGGCATCAAGCGCCACGGGACAACCATCCGGCACTGCTTTGCCTGCCAGCAGCGGGTCCTACAGCGGGTCCTACAGCGGGTCCATCGCGAGCGGCCAGAGCACGTATACCTTTGACGTTATCAACACCGCGGCGCAAAGCGGTACGGCGGCCATTACCGTGAAGGACGCGTTGACCAGCTCAACTGTCACTGTTCCGTACACCTTCGAAATTGGTCAGGCGAGCCAGTTGGGCGTGACCGGCCCTGGCGATGTCGAGACTAACGGAACGGCAACCTACACGGCACAGGTGGAGGATGCGGCGAAGAACGCTACCACCGATGGCTCGGCTGCCGTTACGTTCACGTTGAGCGGAGCGCCTTCGGGCACAACGTTCGCCAACGGATCCACGACCTACGTCACCACCTTGAACGGGAACGGCGCGGCGTCGGTCACCGTGGATGCCGGTGCGGCGGCAAGCACGAGCGCTTACACGGTGAGTGCCTCCGTCAGCGGCCTCACGACGGGCGACGCGACCGGTATCGTCACAGCGCCGGCAAGCTATGTATCGCAGATCGGCGTGTACAGCGGCACCCAGACTGCCCCGTCGGCTAGCGCGCTGATTCCGAGCTCGGGTGTGAGCCTGAATGGTCTTGGGACCGGGACGTTCACGCTGTTTGAAGAAAATGGCGTGGATCAGGCGCAGACAGCGACGGACAACCTTAAGGTCACGTCCTCGAACCCGTCGGTAGTGATGGTCCGTTCGTCCGCCACGACCCCAGCGTCGGGCGGCGTGCTGTCGGTAGCCGCAACTTCTTTCAGTGGTACCTCGGCGACCTTCTCCTTGATTGGCGGAGATCAGGGTACGGCCACTATCACCGTGACGGATGCCTCCAACCCGACCGTGGCTCCGGTGAGCTTCACCGTGACCGTCGGTTCGTTAAGCTCTGGGGCCATATCCACCACGGCCGCGAATGAATCTGGCTTGGCGAACCAGGCAGGCGGCACAGCCTACTTCACCTTGAATGGCCAGACGGTCTCGGCGACGTACGCCAGCAGCGCGTCCGACTTCGGTTCATACAACAATGGGGTCTTCGCGGTAACGCCGCCCGCCCTGTACTCGGCCGTGGCTGCCCCCTCGGGGTCAACCGCGACCTCCGCAACGTCGGGCGACACCTTGGCGGTATGGCCCGGAGCTGTCAGCGGCACCTACACGTACGTAGACCTGTCGCAGGAGACCCCCGGAGCAGGGTCCCAGTTGGGCCATGCGTACGTCGGGTTGAATATTCAGGGACCGAGCGGTTCGACGGTGACGTTGTCGGTCAACGGCGGATCGTACGACACCAACAGCACCAACACCGATTCGGCGTACTTCACGGTTGCGACGGAAGCCTCGGTGGGTTCGTGGACCCTGGCGTCTCCGCAAGAGGTGCAGCTTAACGCGAAGGTTACGTTCTCCAACGGAGTCTCCGTGACGTACCCGCTGATGGTGCAAGAACCTTAAGCCTGAGGGACAAAACAGAACAGGGCCTCTCTTGGGGGCCCTGTTCCCCTTTGCGTGAATTGGACGATTTCTGGAGGGAGGCGCGTGTTTTGGACAACAGCATGGAGTGGCGTCATCAAGTCGAGCAGGCGCTTCGACAGCAAGACTGGCGTGGCGCCGAGACCGTGTGCCGGGAGGTATTGGGACGCAACCGGGTTGAGGCGCAAGCTTGGGTTTTTTTAGGGGAGGCCTTAGAACATCAGGGACAAGGCCCCGCGGCGTGGCGCTGTTTTGAGCGGGCATGGATTCTAGACCCTCAGGCGGCCTGGGTGCCACGCGCGATCAACCGTTTAAAGGATCAACAAGTCGGGGGTATCCCCCTGTGGTTAGATGATTTATTGTCCGTGCCCCCGGTGCGCGTGGTGGGCGCTATATTGGCACGTGATGAAGCGGAGAACATTGGCCGGTGCATCCGAGCGTTGCGGCCGGCGGTGGATTCGGTCGTGGTGGTCGATACCGGATCGACTGATGACACCGTCGCCATTGCGGAGTCGGAGGGTGCCGTGGTTGTGCAAACGGACTGGGAGGACGATTTTGGGCGTGCGCGGCGTGCGGCGGAGACAGAACTTGGCAATACCGGCTGGGTACTGTGGGTGGACGCCGACGAGTTTCTGGATCACGAGGATATCGCCGTTCCGCGCATCGTTGCAGGCCTGTTTGATGGGGTGCGACCCGATGTGCTGGTACGGATTGGTCAAGTGAATTACATCGGTTCGTCCGTGCAGCCCAACTACGACACCACGCGGATGTATCCTTTAGGACGGGGGTGGACATGGCGTGGTCGGATTCATGAGCAGGTCGTCCATGTCGATAGCGGCCAGCGGCCGGTCGCGGTGCGCCCGGCGGTACGAATCCGACTTAATCATTGGGGCTACGATGCACCTGCCATGGAACGGCGGGGCAAGATTGAGCGCAACGTCCGGCTGCTCGAGCAATGGACGGCTGATGAGCCGCAAAACGCCGCCGCGTGGGGATTTCTAGGCCGGGACCTCTATATCGGGGGACATCTGGAGCGGGCGGTCGCAGCGCTGTCGCGGGCTGAGGTCGTGTCAGCATCGGACACCAGTTATGGCAGACTGCCAGAGGTTCGTGCCGTGCTCTGTGAAGCCCTCGTGCGACTGCATCGGCTGGATGAGGCCCGGGCCGTAGCTGAGCGAATGACCACGCACCACCCCGAATTTCCAACCGGTTGGTATTGGCGAGGCCAGGTGGCATTGTTGCAGGCCGATGAGCGGTTGAAGGACGCGGTGGCTTGGTCCCGTCAGGCCCGGGCACTGGCGCCCCGATACCGGGGAATCGTGTCCGTCTCTACCGAGGTACCCCATTTGCTTGCGGTCTTGACGGAAGCCGATGCGTCAAAAATGCAGGCACGCTGGAGTGACGCGCTGGCACTCTATAAGGAGTTGAATTTGAAGTATCCGGATCACGATGGGGTGAAACGGCAAATATCCTGGATTATAGAAGAGTCTCGGCGCATTGCCCAATCGAACCAGACGTAAAGTACTCTGGCGAGAACCCCCCGGGGCGGTTCTCGCTTTTTGCGTCAGCTTAATTATTTATAGTGCGTGGTGGCAATCGCTCGGATGCCGGAGCCAGCGTAGCCCGCGTGTATGGTCAGAGTGGGCCAGGAAACCGTGGTTCCAGCTCCTATCGGCGCGGGTGACGCAACCGCCAGGAAATTTGAGGTTGAGTGTTTTGGGGAGGCGGATACGTTAATTGCGCACGTCCGGTTCTGAGGGGGTTCGCGACCCAAGAGAAACCCGCTATGACGGAATTGCTCCAAATGTGGCACCGTGCAATGGGGAGTGATACGAGTTCATGCGTCTTGGTGAAAGCGCTGCGAGAGGGAAGCGGCCTCTGAGGTGCGAGGCCGCTTCATTTAGAAATTGCCAGGTCTTTGCTAGGCGGCTATTGGTGGCGCCTCGATCGCAGGACCTTACCATGTCTAGCATCGCCGATCACATGTCCGTCATCGTACACGAGCGTCCCGCGGACATAGGTCTTAGCGACTCGACCGGCAACCGGTTGGCCATCATATATCAACGCGGTTTCGCGACTCTTTGTCTGCATCGTGGGGGCTTTTATCGTGGTGTCCGTCATTTCGACTACGGCGAAATCAGCATCCCGCCCAAGCGCAATCCGACCTTTGCTCGCCAGGCCAAACTCGTCAGCGGCTTTCGACGCGGTTAAACGGGCTAAGTCGGTCCAAGCAAGGCGGCCCGCGGTGACGCCGTTCAATAGCAGGGGCAACGTGGTTTCGAGTCCGGGGCATCCGGCGGGTGCTGCCCAAATCGATTCACGTCCGCGCTCCTTTTCCTCCCGCGTGTATGGCGCGTGATCACTACCGATAAAGTCAACGGTACCATCCTGTATGGCTGCCCACAGTAAATCCTGTTCGAATTGGCTCCGGAGCGGAGGGTTAATCTTGGCGTAAGCACCGTATGCATTCATATCGGTGTCTACTCGTGTAAGATAGTGGGGACAGGTTTCAGCTGTGACCGGGACCCCGTCTGCTTTGGCACGCCGCACCAGATCGGCGCCCGTCCCCGAACTGAGATGGCAGATGCTGAGCCGTGCCCCGGTGTGTTTCGCAATCATTATGGCCCGTTGGACGGACAGCGTCTCCGCCAATAAGGGGTGGCCCTCGACATGGGCGAGGGGGTCGGTTCGATGTTGCTGTTCCAGGCGCTCTTGCGCATAATGCAAGAGTTCGTCGTCTTCCGCGTGGACACACGCTTTGAGTCCGGTTTTGGCGATCGCTTCAAAAACTTGAACGATATGTCCGGTTTCGACTGCCCACAAACCCTCGAACTCGTGCTCTCGACCTTTTTGCGGGCGGTGTAGAAAGATTTTGTACCCGACGGCACCTGCCTCAGCCAATTGGCCGATATGCGGAATCGCTTGGTACCCCCCCGCGGCGTAAAACCCGATGTCGACATGGGTGCGACCCTGAGCCATGTCCACCCGCTTTTCAAAGAGGTCGACGTTCCACGTGGGGGGGACAGATATGGGCATTTCCAGTATGGTCGTCACGCCCCCGGCCGCGGCTGCAGCGGAACCGGTGACGAAGTCTTCGCGTTCGGGATGCCCTGGGTAGCGGATGTGAACGTGCGTGTCGATAACACCGGGCAGAACCACGTAATCGCTGAGGTCGTCGAGTTGGTCCGCATCCGCGTCATTCGGATCCCCATAGCCCAAAGCTGCAATGACACCATCGTTAATGCCAATCCATCCATCGATCGGACCATCGGGCAGAACGATCGTGTGGCTTCGTAATATTTGTTCATAAGATGGCATTCTTAGCACCCCTTCGTTTTAGTTGAGTTCGCGATCCAGTTGCAGAATGGTTTGTAGCAGAGCTTCCACGCCCAGGGCGGCGTCCTGGGGCTCGGTCCATTCCTCGGGACAGTGGCTTAGCCCACCGCGGCTGGGCACGAAAATCATCCCGCAATGAGGCGTTACATGCGCCATCTGGACGGTGTCATGACCCGCCCAACTTGGCAGTTCGACATGCGCCCACTCTGCCTCCTGAAAAACGTTAGCCATAATACGCTGGACGGCAGCATTCATCAAAACGGGTTCTTCGCGGGTCGTTTCGCGCACAGATACCTCGTCATTGTGCTCAGCTCCAAGGCCATGAACAAGGTTCTCGAGGAACGTTGCAAACCGGTCGAGCCGCATACCATCCAACGCGCGCACTTCGATTCCGAGAGTAGCGGTGCCCGGAATGACGTTTAGCGCATTAGGCTGGACTTCAATTTGTCCGATGGTGGCGACAAGGTCGCCCACCTGCTCGGAGGCCCATTGGTGCACGCGGGTGACTACCGCACTGGCTCCCACTAACGCGTCGCGCCGTGTGTCCATGGGGGTGGTCCCCGCATGTCCGGGCGAGCCGTGTATCGTGACACGGTATCGTCGGATGCCGACGATACCGGTGACTATCCCGAGAGGAAGCTTGTGCGTTTCAAGGTAAGGCCCTTGCTCGATATGAAGCTCAAGGTACGCCGCCACGTCTTCGCCAGTTAGTAGCGGTCGTCCGAGGGCCGACGGATCGCCTCCGGCACGTCGAATGCCATCGGCCAATGTCTCGCCGCGCGAATCCTCGAGGGAGAGCAGATTGGCGGGAAGATGACCACTAACAGCCCGGCTTCCCACCGTGGATACTCCATAGGGGGACGGCTCTTCCGCCAGAAAGTCGTAGACTCGCAGACCATGCCTTAAGGGCCAACCGGCGTCATGAAGAACGCGGGCACACTCGATGGCGGCGATGACCCCGAGCATCCCGTCGAAGCGGCCGGCACCGATGACGGTGTCGATATGGGATCCCACCACCAATTGTGCTGGGACAGACCCCGCATGCGATCCGACGAGGTTGGCTCCGGGATCCAACGTGACTTCCAGTCCGGCGGATCCCATTAAATCTTGGAGCCACCCACGGGCGGCTTGGTATTCCTTGGTGAACGGACGTCGGGTCCAACCGGGGTAGGCCGCGTCGCGGAATTCGGCTAAGCGCATGAGGTTTTGCCAGACCCGGTTTGAGTCGATGTGGAGTGACATGATTACCTCCTTTCACGGTGAGGAGCAATAGTCGTGATGGACGGTCCACTGACCATAGCCGACTAGGATACGCTCGATGCTGTCGATGACTCGGGGACATCCTGCGCGACGGGAAACACCGTCCCCAAGATGGCGTATAGGATGCCGGCAGCGAATAAGCCGACAAACCAGGAGTACTTGTACAGACCAGCAAATGCTGGGATTAATACGCCGGCTCCACCCAAGAAAAGTCCTACGGCCAAACACACCAGTGCGCGCCAGTTCCAGCCCTTGTAATATCGATAAATTCCATGGCGGGAATAAAGCTGATTGGTCACGATGTGCTGCTTGCGGATAAACCAGAAGTCCACAATCATGATGGCTGTCGCGGGCGCAATGGCGGCACCTGCCACGTCCAATATGTCATAGATCGTGTTGGCGTTGACCAATAGGCGCCAAGGCATGATGACGAAAGCCACAATCAGGGTGATCAGCGCGCCGCGCTTAAAGTTGATGTGTTTGGTGACAAGGTTAGAGAGGTCGTACGCGGGAGACACGATGTTCGCCGCGACGTTGACCGAGAGGGTGGCGACCATCAGGATGAGTGCCCCGAGGAAGACAATGACGGGATTCTTGAACTTCTGGATGAGGGTGACGGGATCCCAGATGGCGTGATGGTACACAACGATGGTGGCGGAAGTGATGGTGACTGCCAAAATGGCAAAGAATAGCTGCATCAACGGAAGGCCCAAGGCTTGGCCCAGGATGTGATCCTTGCGCGACACCGCAAAGCGCGTGAAGTCAGGGATGTTCAGACCGATGGTCGCGAAAGCGCCGATAATGCCTGTAATCCCGGCGAAGAAGGCAGGCCAGAAGCCGATTCCCGTAAAGTGGCTCGGCTGGCTGTAGATGGGGCCGAATCCATGGGCTGACTTGAGGGCCCAGCCAAACAAAAACAGCATGAGAATTAACACGGAAGGCCCGGCCCAATTTTCGAATCGCTTGACCGCATCCATTCCGTGAAAGACCACCAGACCGAACAAAATCCAATATACGACCACAGCGGCCAAGAGGTTAATGGGAATGCCCAACACGGGGATGTGAACGGTAAATTCATGCCAACCGGGTGCCACGGTGCCGATCAGAACGCTGAGAGCCTGGGCGCCGAGGTAGCCTTGAATGCCAAACCACCCGATGGCAACGAGGGCACGGATTAAGGCAGCGACGTTGGCTCCGAAGACTCCGAATGAGGCCCGAACGGCCACCGGGAACGGCGTACCAAAGCGCAAGCCGAACTCCGCATTCAGCACGATGATGCCCAGGAGGATCAGATTGCCGACCAAAATCGTGAAGAGTGCTTCCCATGCATTCATGCCGAGAACAAGAAGTCCAGCGGCGACGCTATAGTTGAAGATGTTGTGAACCATGCCCATCCAGAGTGCGAAAAAGTTGTACCAATTCCAGTTCCGAATATCCATGGGAGTCGGGTTCAGGTCGGGGTTTGAGAGTACGGGATCGAATTGTTCTACTGCGGCCACAGGTCATCCCACCTTTTCTTTCTAGGGCGCGTAATTCCCGCCAAACAGTTGCCCGCAACGTTGTGAGTCTCATATAATGAGATTTGAAATAATTGATTTCGTCTGACGATAGAATACTATTCGACTCCAAATCGATAATTCCTGCGTTGATGTTAGTGTCTGCTTCATAAAGATTTGGGCGATGTCCATGGTCTCATTAAGTGAGACTCATAAAGGGAGTGGTTGTACGACTGTGGCGGAAGTGATGAAAAGCTTAGCGATGGGCCTTAGAATCTTGCGCGTCGTGGAGCTGGCGGAAAACCCGGTGCCGGCTCAGAAAATTATCCAAACATTAGATATGCCGCGGAGCACGACGTATCGCTTATTGAAGACGCTCGGAGACCAAGGATTTATCGAACAAACGTCCAGAGGTTTCGTCCCCGGGCTTTATCTAACCCAAACATCGCGCAGTCGAGCCGAAGAGCACCTCCAAAGTGTCGCTTGTCGAGATGTGCTATCCAGTATCGCGGATGCCATACAGGAGACGGTCGTATTGACCGTGATTCGGTGGCCGCATGCCTTCGCCCTAGCGGCGGTCGAAGGGCCGCGTGCGGTGCGTTGGTCGTTTACGGCGGGGACGCGGCATCCGTTGTATGCTGGAGCTTCGGCGAAAGTATTGCTGGCTTATCTTTCGGATGACGTCCTGGCTGATTATCAGCACGTGACGCCATTCGTTCCGACGTCGACCCATGGGCCACAGTGCTGGGATGACGTTCAGCGCCAAATTGTCCAGATTCGCCATGACGGCTATTGCATTAGCCACGGGGAAGTGGACGAGGGCGTTGCGGCATTGGCCGTTCCACTGCGGTGGGGAAGCCGATTGGTTGGCTCGGTGTCGGTTGTGGGTCCGGAGTTCCGCTTCGCACCGACAAACCACGTATCCACCCTTCGGGACATGGTGTCTCGAATGGAAGAAGACCTTGGTGATTATTAATCAATGAAAGGTAGGGATATCCGTGCTTGAATCGGAAAAAAGTTTAGAAGCACTCTTGGAGTGGGCCGAACGGGTCAAATACGAAGATTTCCCGGCGGACGTTGTCGCCCACGCTCGCATGGTGTTGATGGACCAGTTGGCGGTACTTTGGGCTGGCAGGCACGAGCGCGAGGTCCTTGGGCTTGCCCGATGGGTGCAGCGGAGAGGAACTTTCAGCGACCCCTGGTGGCTGGCGTTAGTGCTTGGAGTTGCCGCCGTCGCGCAGGAGCTTGATGAGGGCCATCGAGAGAGCATGGGGCACCCCGCGTCACATGTTATTCCGACCGTCATGGCGACGTTGGCTGAGGCTCCTGAGAGGACAATGCATGATGTTCTCACGGCATTAATAACCGGGTACGAAGTGGCGGCGCGTATCGCCAGTGCTGGCGTGCCGCGGCCCGGATCCCATCCGCACGGTACGTGGGGCACAATCGGAGCCGCGGCTGCCCGGGCGGTGTTAACCGGTGCGCAGGGTAGCTTACGGGATGCAGTATACTTAGCCGCCGGAACCGGATTGGCTACGGCGTTTAGTGCCCCGCTTGAAGGGCGTACCGTTCGAAATCTCTATGCTGGACTCAGCGCCTTCTTCGGTATACTTGCTTGCGAATGGAAAGATGACGTCACCGGTATCTTTTCCCCGACGGAGACTCTCTTTTCAGACTGGCATGGTGAAGGTATCGCGGAGGGACTGGGTTCACGTTATGCAATCACCAGGAACTATTTCAAAACCGTCGCAGCATGCCGTTACGTCCACGGCGCCATCGAGGCTGTTGAACAGATTGGCGAGGAACGTCGACTTGACCGCTCCGAGGTTGATGCAGTTACTGTGGAAACGTATGCGCCGGCTTCCATGCTATCCGGAGTGCCGTGGAACACGCTAAGTAGTAAGTTTTCCATTCCTTATGCGGTACTCTGTGCCGTGGACCGTCGCGCTCGTGATTTTGAGGCGTTTCACGAGCCGCTCGAATTATCGGCCATGGATCGTGCTTGGTTGCATCGGGTTCATGTCATGGAGTCCCAAGAAATGACCCGTCAGCTTCCTGCCATTAGGGCTGTGCGGGTCACCATACGCTTCGTTGATGCGTCAGAACGCACGGTCGAGGTATCTTTGCCACGTGGCGAATGGGATCGCCCGCACCCTCCGGAGGATTTGGCACAGAAATGGGCGACCTTACTCCGAGATTATCCAGGGAAGTTGCCAAGCGACCCCGCCGATCTCACCGTGTCGGACGTGAGACGTTTCGTTCAAACCTGGCTGGAAGACCTCTTGACTAAGGCCGACTGAAGGAAATTTTTCCATTGTGCGGCATTCGGACTCCCTAGATTTCCTTCTCCTCTCCTTGCGGAGGTAATTGTAGAAACGAAGGTCCCTTTTCTCCTGGGGCGAGATACACCCAATCGTACGGGACGTGAGAGCGCCCCGACCCCTAATAACGTACTCGCTGGCGCTTTTATCACTTCAGAAGGGTAGTATCGAGGTGCGTCAGCCTACCTCGATTGTGTGGCTTACCCGTGTCGCTCCCGGCGGAGGTATTACCGTGAACTCATGGGACGGGACGGTATGTCGCGAAAAGTAGCCGGCAATGGTGTGAGTCGTACGTTGAGATCCCGGGGATTTTCCGTCAACTGTTCCAGACTCTTTCCGCGCGTCTCGGTGCTGAACCCGGGCATGGCAACAGCCATGATGGCGTATATAACGGCTATCAGTCCTAACAACCCAGTTCCTGGAAAGACGAAAACAACGGTCCGGTGATTAGGGGGGGTCAACGTGGCCGACACAAGTGCAACGACTACGGCCGCTCCTGTAACAAAGGCACGGACACGTGCCGGGTAAAGTTCGGGGGAGTATAGCCAAGTCGAGGTGTTTAGCAAGATATAAACATCATTTGCATAAGTCCGCCTAATAGCAAGATGGCCGTATGACCATGAGCGGCGCTAAATAACAGAGCGATTCCAATTGCCAGTACTACACCTCCCCCCAACACCGCTCGGCGGGGAACGACAGTTGCGAATGACGAGGCCAGGATCGCACCGACAAGGCCTCCAATGTTAATAAGCGTGGAATGTAATAGGCAGTGTACCGCCGGAAAGCCTTCGCTTACCAAAAGGGTTGGCAGAAACGTGGTTATGGTCTTGCCCACCGAATGTCATCCACGAAATGATCCACACCACAATTGTCCGACGTCGGAACGGCCTTTCAAACCGGAAACGGTACCCCGGTGGGTTCGCGAGGCGAAGCGTCGGGTCCATCCGGATCCCGATGCACTGAGCCTTGCTGATGAAAACGAACGCCTGAACAAGCTGCTCGGGGAGAAAGAGCGTATTACAGGATCTTCTGAAAAAAGTATGCGTCAAATAGTCCTCACCGCACGGCCAGGACTATCTGACGCATACGATTAATGCCCCTAAGCCTCTGGGCACGGCATTTGGCCATACAGGTGGGATAGCGGAATGATGTTTCAAATCAAGAGGGTCAAGAAGCATCCCAAAAATCCTTCGCACTCCAAAAACGTATCAGTGTCGGGAAAGAGACGATTTCGTCGTTGCCGACAGAGAACGATGTTTCACAAAGTATGGATTTATTGAGAAATGTTGTATCATCCCACTGTTCCATGTTATGATAATCACCGTACACTTGTTAGAAAATTCCTCATCTTA
>NZ_JABBVZ010000057.1 GCF_012933365.1 Sulfobacillus harzensis
GACCACCGCTACATGTGTTGTAGTTGCGTCAGTTCAGGCCCTAAATACGGTACAACAAATCTTTTTTCAAGGGAGAGAACCGGGTCAATAGTTGGGGTGGACTTCTGAGGAGTTGCTGATTTTGAACGCGATCGCCGACTGCGAAAAGGCCACATCTCCGTGTCCCCCCTCCGTAAGTCCGTTGTAGTATGGGTGGTCAGAAGGAGGCTTATACCGAAATTTGGGAGATTCGGCTTTCATACCACCACATTCACTTCGCCAGCGGTTTGCCCCGACCGGCTGTTCCTCCTCTGATGTCTCTGTACGGCCGGAATTTCTTCGAGAGCAACCTCAAAAATGGTACACCGGATACTTAGGGGGAATAAATTGTGGAAAGACATGGAAAAGGATGAGGGCCAGTGACGGAAGGTTATGTTCACGTCAAGCGTGGAGCAGACGGGACCTATTTAGTTGATGCCTGCGAACGCCGACTCTTTCTGCGCGGTGTGAACGTCAACGGCCTTATCCACTATGCCGACGACTATCAGGAACAGGTGGAACTCGGGGAAGACGACTTCGATGAGATGGCCGCTCTCGGGTTCAATCTGGTGCGCCTTCCGATCAGCTGGAGCCGGCTTGCGCCCAATCCCGGAGAGTTCAACCATCACTACATGGATGAGATACTCCGGGTCATCTACTGGGCCAAGGCACGGCAGATTTACGTCTTGGTTGACTTCCATCAAGATAATTATTCGCGGTCTCTTGCGCCCACGCGCGAGAGCGATGGGGCGCCGCAATGGGCGACCCAAACGGATTGGACATACAATTGGAAAATGAGCGGCAACCCGGCCGTGGAGACGGCCTTCACCCACTTTTGGAAGAATCGCCCGGTTCATGGAAGGGGCCTTCAGGATCACTACCTCCACACGTTGCAGCGTGTCGCCAGCGCACTTTGCCATGAGCCCTGGCTATTGGCGTATGATCTCTTGAACGAGCCCGAACCTGGCTGGGTGCTGCCGGGATATTTTGAGTCTCGCTACCTATTCCCGTTTTACAGCCGGGCTATCCAGGCCATGCGCCGCCACGACCCGAACCACTGCTTCGTGTTTGAACCCTCTGTCATTCGTGATGCGACCAATGTGGCTATCCAATGTTCGCGGCCCTTTTCGTCCGATTCCAATCTTATATACAGTCCTCATGTCTATACCGAAACGGCGTCTCCGCCGTTTCGTCCGGTTGGCAATTGGTTGAAGCCCTGTTTATGGGGTTGCTACGCGGCGGCTGCGTTGGAAGCGAGAGGATTTGGCACGCCCTGGGTGATAGGGGAGTTTGGTGTCTCCCCCTCTGAACGGGGCGACAACTGGATTCGCAATCAAATTCACCTGCAGCATCAATTTGGGGTTGGGGCAGCATTTTGGGTTTGGAAGCAACGTCCAGGATTTTATGGCTGGGGGGTTGTCGAGAGCGACGGAGAACTGCGCACCAGCACTCGGCGGGCCGAGTTGCTGGCAGAACCGCGGGCGGTGGCACTGCCGGGGAAATCCCATCGGGTCCATTATGATGAAGAGCGGCGCGCGCTTGTTGTCTCGGGGACGATGAACCGGTCTCATGACGCGCCTGCACTTCTCTATGCTTCAGGCTTCGCTTATTCCCGAGAGCCGCAGGTTAGAGTGCAAACAACCGAGGGCACGCATACGGCCTTGACGCATCTCACGGAGGTCGTATATTCGAGAAAGCCGACCATACGTGGTTGGCGCATTGAGGTCGATCTCGCATCCGTTCGTGGTCCATACCGGATTGTCATCACCTGACCGGGATTCAAGGGGGCGTTTCCACAACGGATCGACCAGTGGCTTCTCTAAGCCATGGTTGACGGCGAGATGTGACACACACAAAAAAACCGGACTCCCAAATGGAATCCAGTCATGCACCCTGCTATAGGTGTTATGGTGCCGGGAGGGGGACTCGAACCCCCACGAGTTGCCTCATACGCCCCTCAAACGTACGCGTCTGCCAGTTCCGCCATCCCGACGAATGGTGCCGAAGGTGGGACTTGAACCCACACGAGCTGATGCTCACAGCGCCCTGAACACTGCGTGTCTGCCTATTCCACCACTTCGGCGGCTTGGAATTGCACAGCTTATTATATCAGCCTTCGGGACTCAATTCAAGAGTTGGGATAGCTTTTCCTTCAGCGGTGTTTCAGTTTGTCGATGGATATTTTGCCCAGCCCGCGGACAAGACTACCCTTATGACGGTCGAGAGCCTGGAGGGTATCCGTGTCGAAAAAATTACGATTGCAAATCGGCGCGATGTTTGTGGTCGGCGCGCTTGCCTATATGGTGCTTCAAGGTGCTCATAACTTTTCGAGTTATTTTGTGACGGTGAAGACATACCGTGCCGAGAGTGCCAAATTTGGCCAACAGACGGTGCGAGTGCAGGGCACGCTCCTGTCCAAGACGGTGCATTACAACCCGCATACGGCCACTTTGCGCTTCAGCCTCGTTTCCGGCGGTGCCACTTTACCCGTGCTGTATCGCGGAGCCATGCCGAATGAGCAATTTCATAACGCCGGCGCCATCGCCAAGGGACACATGGGACGCGATGGTGTTTTTGATGCGACGAAGCTCGAAATTCAATGCCCGGACCACTACGCACCGGCGAAGGGAGGGCGCTCATGAGCATGCCCATGTTGGGCCGCTTGGCCCTGCTGCTGGCGTTTGGCACCGCGATGTATGCGGTGGTGGTGGGAAACCGTCTCCATCCCGTCCGAATGCGGGAAAGCGTCCGGGGCGCTGCCGTAGCTTCCGCTTTGAGCATGACGGCCGCCGTGTTGGTGTTGGAGTACTGCATTCTCACCGGCGACTATCAGGTTCAAGCGGTCTATAACCATAGCGATCGAGCCTTGCCGTTCATGTATAAGATCGGGGTGCTGTGGGGCGGCGATTCGGGATCGGTGCTGTTTTGGGGATGGATTCTCTCGCTCTATACGGCGTATATTGCTTTTTTTGGGTGGAAGCGCGAGACTCGCATGACCCCCATGGTGGTCCCGCTGCTGGCAGCGGGGACGGTGTTCTTTTCCGGGATGTCCAATGTGGTGGTCGACCCATTTCGCCTGGTGGCGGGACATCCAACCAATGGCGCGGGTCTAGATCCCTTGTTGGAGAACGCCGTCATGACCATTCATCCCCCTGCCATGTACACGGGGCTGATTGGGATGTCCGTGCCGGCCGCCTATGTGGTGTCAGCCATTTGGGGACGGGTGCCATGGCGAACCTGGGTGCCCGTCGTACGGCGCTGGATGCTGTTTTCGTGGATGCTTTTGGGCGTGGCCCTCATCTTGGGCGGCTTATGGGCCTACATGGAGCTCGGCTGGGGAGGATATTGGGAATGGGATCCGGTCGAAAACGCCGCGTTGTTGCCATGGCTGACGGCAACCGCTTTCTTGCATGCGCTGCAACTGGAAGAAAAGCGCGGCGTGTTTCGCCTGTGGACGGCAGGGCTCGGGGCCGCCACCTTTCTTTTAACCCTGGTGGCCACCTATATCACCCGGAGCGGGGTCTTGAAGAATTCCGTCCACTCCTTCACGGGAACTGGGGTCGGACCCTATTTTGTGGCCTGGTTTTGGATAGCGGCGGGGTTCATGGCCGTGGTTTTTTGGCGCCGCCGGGACATGTTTCAGGATCGATTGACGGTCGACGGGTCATTTTCCAAAGAAACCGTCTACCTTCTCATCGACATCAGCTTTTCCGTCTTGGCCCTGGTTGTGCTCGGGGGCACTTTCTATCCGGTCATTTCGAAGGCGTTTTTAGGCCAGACCATCGTACTCAACGCATCGTTCTTTAACGCCATGACCCGCCCCTTCTTCTTATTAATCATGGTGCTGATGGGGGCGGCGCCGGTCATGGGGTGGCGGCGGGCGCGGATGGATTCCGTGG
The DNA here is from genome assembly GCF_012933365.1 of Sulfobacillus harzensis. GTDB lineage: Bacteria > Bacillota > Sulfobacillia > Sulfobacillales > Sulfobacillaceae > Sulfobacillus_B > Sulfobacillus_B harzensis. The sequence continues at coordinate 3,918 of NZ_JABBVZ010000057.1, forward strand.
CCGTGCGGCTCCGCATACCATGGATGGCCGCTTTGGCTGTGGCTCTTTTCACCGTCCTGCATGGGTATCGGAGTCCTTGGGCAATCGGGGGGATGGGTATCGCCGCGTTCGCAACCACCTCCATGCTGCAGGAATTCGGGCGGGCGGCGTGGATTCAACGTCAATCCCGCGGAGGAACGGTGGCCGCCGCGCTTTTGCGAGCGATTGGCACAAACCGCCGTCGTTTCGGGGGATATCTCGCGCATCTGGCCTTCTTGTTGGTGGTGTTTGGCGTGATCGGGTCTCACACCAATGCGATGGCCGCCACCGAAACGGTGTCGCCGGGCGAGCGGTTTGTCATGGATGGGTTTCATCTTCGCTATCAAGGGTTCACCAATACGGTCCACGCAGGCTATGTCACCACCTCGGCGCGGCTTCGGGTTCGTTACGGCGGTCACACCTGGACGGCGGATCCCGGTCTTTCATTCTTTCCCGGAACGGCTCAGCCGGTTGCCAACATTAGCATCCATCCGGGCTGGATGCATGACCTGTATGTGGTTCTTGAGGGGAGTCCCGGGGGGCAAACGGCGCTTCTGGAGGTGATGATTAACCCCATGGTGAGTTGGATTTGGGTCGGCATGCTGGTTTTGGCAGCCGGCACAATGTTGGCCATGTCTGCGCCGGGCGGGCGGGATGCCACCTGGATACGGCCGTCCGAAGTCGATGGGCTCTGGCGGCCATTGGCGGAGCCACGGGTGTTGACAACTGAAGGGCGGGATCGGTCGTGAGCGTGACGTCAATATTGGGGCTACTGTTAATCCTGGCCGTGGTGTCGTTGGTACTGCTGCCGTTGTTTCACCATGAATCCGATATGGTGATGAGCGAGGGGGAGTCCTTCGAGGACGACACCTGGATTGAGACGTGGCTGGACCGCCATTTCTGCGGCGAATGTGGCGCGCCTCGGGAGGCGATGGAGTTCTTGTGCGCTCAGTGCGGCGCCCCATTAAGACCGGAAGGGGACACGCTATGAGGCGCTGGTTGATGGGGATCGCGGTTATGGGCGGGCTGCTGGGGTTGAGTCCCATGGCCCACGCCGAGACCACGCCGAGTGGCCCCATTCTCATGGAGATGGTGGTGCTCATCCCCCATGGCCATCGTCTGGCCATTTTTCAGCAGATGGTGCTCAAAAGCCGGACTCCGGCGGACATAGGGCTTCTTCCCGGTCATGGCGGAATTGAGATCATTGGCGGAAAACGCCTCACGTCGGCGAACCGAACGGTCGAAGTGGTGCCCCAGGGGCGGCACCTGGCGCTTCGCTACAGTGTGCCTTGGAATGGTCAGTCCATTAGTTTAAGCATATTCAACCCCTCGGAAGTCCGCGCGCTGTTGCTGCTCACCCCTCCTCGGGTGGGACTTCCCCCGATTTTGAATCCAGCCCTGCAATCGCTCGGCCAAGGACGCCTTCCAGGCGTCCCCAACAGTCCCGTCTTTCAAGAATATGGCACCACCGCCGTACATGCCGGCCAGAGCCTAACGCTGGTGCTGGAGCGAAATCATGGGGCATCGACGGATGCCCTTTATACCGGGTCGGGCAACTATCCGTGGGCAGGCCGGTTGGCCGAGTGGGGACTTGGGATTTTGGCGCTCGGCGGGCTATGGCTTGCGCTCAATTGGCGCCGCGTTCCGAGACATGCGGCGTCAGGCGATATGCGGTTTCGCATGCTCGCTGAGCTGGCTGCAATACGGTCCGCCTTTCGGCGGGGCGAAATCTCCGAGGAGGGATACCAGACCCAACGCTCGGAAATCGTTCGGCTATTGAAAGATTCCCAAGGGGCATCCGATGTCTGAGGGCGTGTTGAAGGCGGAAAAGCTGGTACGCGTGGCCGGCCGATTGCCGGTCTTAAATGGGGTGGACCTGGAGCTTTCCCCAGGGCGGGTCTTGGCTCTCATGGGCCCAAACGGGGCCGGCAAGTCCACGTTGCTCTACGTATTGGCGGGACTCTGGAGCTACTCCTCCGGGCAATTGTGGCGTTTTGGCGAACTTCTGCCGACGGACAACCGCCCGGATCCCCGGGTTGCCTTATTGGCACACCAGAGCTTTCTCTACAGCCATTTGACCTTAGAGGAGAATCTCCTGCTTTATGGCCGGCTCTATGGGGTCGACCGAGCCCGTGCCCGCGCCCGTTGGGCCACCGAGCGGGTCGGACTTCAGTGGGCATATCATGAGCGTTTGCGCACATTTTCCCGCGGAATGCGGCAGCGGGCGGCCCTAGCGCGCGTCCTCATGCAAGATGCCCGCCTCTGGCTCTTGGACGAGCCGAGTTCGGGACTGGATCGCGAGGGACGGGCAATATTGGCCGCGCTCATCGCGGAAGCCCGGGAGGACGGCGTGGCCATACTCATGACCACTCACGTTCTCAGCGAGGCGCTCCGATCGGCTGAGGCTCTGGCCATTTTGAAGGCAGGCCGGTTCGTGTGGTGGAGTGCGAACTCCGAGGAATGGGATGCCGCTCAGGCCCGTCTTCTTGGCGTGGGGGACGGCCATGCGTAAATTTGCGCTGGTGTTGGGCAAAGATCTGCTCTTGGAGGCACGCCAGAGGGACTTGTGGCTGGTCATGCTGGGATTTGCGGTGCTGGAGATTTTTCTTGCCGCTTTTTCTGTCGGCGGGCAGCTCCATCAGGTGGCCCCCGGAATTTTATGGATGGCCTTCCTATATGCGGGCATGCTAAGCGTAGGCCACGGGTTCGCGCGCGAGATGGACGACAACACCCTCGGGGGACTGGCGCTCGCCCCAGGCGGACGCTGGCCGGTGCTTTGGGCGAAGCTTACGGCCGCATTCTTGGCGCTGATGGGGATGCAGATGTTGGTGGCGCCGCTCTTTTTGGCGGTCTTTGGTCTGGGGTTGGGCCGCATGTCGGCGAGCTTCGTGGGGGTATTGGCGCTGGCTTCTTGGGGGGTGGCGACGGTGGGCACCATGATGGCGATTATGGGGATTCATCTCCAAGGGCGGGACGCAGCCATGCCGGTGCTGTTGATTCCGCTCTTGGTGCCGATCGTCATCATGGCTGTGAAAGCCACCAGTCTCACTTGGCAGCATCGCCCGGCCATCTTTTGGATTCGCGGCTTGGCAGCCGTGGACGTGGTGTTTATGGCCTTGCCGCTGCTCGCCTTCGAATACTTGTGGGAGGGATAGTGGTGCGTGTAAGACAATGGCGCGACCGATGGGTGTGGGTGCTGCTGCCACTCATGGGCGTGGCTCTCTATCTCAACTTTGTGGGAACTCCTGACGACCGGATTTTGGGCGCAAGCCAGCGCATCTTCTATGTGCACATGGGCACCGCCACCACCGCAGGCCTGGCGTTTACGGTGACCGCGGCCTGCAGCATTCTCTATTTAGTCACCAAGAACTTGGCCTTCGACGTGGTGGCAGCCGCCTCGGCGGAAATCGGCACAGTGTTCACCACCATGCTCTTGGTCACCGGGGTGCTATGGGGACGGGCGGCCTGGGGAGTATGGTGGACCTGGGACCCGCGGCTCACGGCAACCGTCATTCTCTGGGTGCTGTTCCTCGCCTATCTGCTGGTGCGCGGGTGGACGGAGTCGGTTGAGCCGCGCGCGCGGCTCTCGGCGGTGTTGGCGTTGGCGGCCTATGTGGACGTGCCGATTGACTACATGACCATACGCTGGTGGAAGTCGATCCATCCGGTGGTGATTACCAGTCATGGGATTCAGATGGCCCCAGTCATGGTGTTGGCCATGTTCGTATCCATGGCCGCCATGCTTGCGTTGTATGGGGCCTGGATGCAGCTTCGAGTGCGTCTGGGTCGGGTGGAGTCCGGGCTGGATGTGCTGAAGCAACGGCTTAGAAGCCGGATGGAAGAATAGCGGGAGGAGCGATGAGCGCGGTGGAACGGATGTACTTGCAGTTCCTGTTCTTTGCCTATAGTGCCGTGTGGGTGGTGATGTTCGGGTTTTTGTACCGCATGTTGCGACGGACTCGGCAATTGGAAGAAGAGTTGGCCATGCTGAAAGAGGCCTACGGTCCAGAATCCAAGACGCCGCTGGATCCCGGCTTCGATGGTCCAAGCATGTAAATGCGTCCGGGGTCGTGGTATGCTGTCTTTTGGATTGATGATGAGGACAGCGGGGTGAGACCGGGTGTCACATCGAGTAGCCGTCGCCAAACCGGAGGGCGATGTCCGCCGGTTTTACTCCCTATTCCGTTCGTGAGCGTGCCCATGGGGTACGCTTTTGCTCTGTCTGGGCACGCTTTGTAGGCCCAGCGATATGATGTTAGTGGGAGGGACTCATTGTGATTCGTGTGCTGGTCGCCAAACCTGGGCTGGACGGGCACGATCGCGGGGCCAAGGTGATTGCCCGGGCGCTCCGCGACGCCGGCATGGAGGTTGTGTATACCGGATTGCATCAGACGCCGGAACAAATTGTGGATGCCGCTTTGCAAGAAGATGTGGATGTGTTGGCCTTGTCCATTTTGTCTGGCGCTCATCCCACCCTGGTTCCGCGCATTATGGAACTGGTCAAGGAGAATCAGTTGGACGACCTGTTGGTATTGTTGGGCGGCATTATTCCCGACGACGACGTAGAGGCTATGCTGGAGGCGGGGGTGGCGCGCGTGTTTGGTCCGGGCACCGACACAAAGGAGATTGTCGACTACATTCGGGAACGAGTGCCGGAGCATGCATGATCAGGAGCTGTTGGAGCGCATTCGCCGCCGCGAAAAGCGGGCCATTGCCCGAGGGCTGACGTGGATTGAACGCGATCAGGAAGAGGGTCGGCGCCTGGTCCGGTCCCTGTTCCCGCTGGCGGGGCAAGCCCACATTGTCGGCATCACCGGGGCTCCCGGAGTTGGCAAGTCCACGCTGGTAAACGCATTGACGATGGCGCTTCGGAAGCGGGGACTCACGGTTGGCATTTTGGCGGTCGATCCGTCCAGCCCGTTTTCGGGCGGGGCCATTTTGGGGGACCGCATTCGCATGCAAGAGTCGGTAATGGATCCCGGCGTGTTTATGCGAAGCCTCGCCAGTCGGGGCCACTTGGGAGGATTGTCGCGCGCCACCTTTGGCGCCGTTACACTGCTGGATGCGGCCGGATTTGACGTGGTGTTGATTGAAACCGTGGGGGCTGGCCAATCGGAAGTGGAAATCATGCAGTTGGCCCAATCCACGATGGTGGTGTTGGCTCCCGGACTCGGGGATGATATCCAAGCGATTAAGGCCGGGATATTGGAAATCGGGCAAATTTTTGTGGTCAACAAAGCCGATCGGGAGGGGGCGGATCATACCGCCCGAGCCATTCGCGGTATGTTGACGCTCTCCCTGGAGCACCCCGACTGGTTTCCGCCCATCGTCAAAACAGTGGCGGAAGGCGCGCAGGGACTGGATGAGTTGATTGCAGCCATGACCTCCCATCGGAGTTATTTGGCGGCGTCCGGGAAGCTCGCCTCCATCCGCGAAGGTCAGACCGCTCACATGTTGGCCTTGGCCCTGGAGGATCTGGTGGCGAAGGCGGTGGCCGGTGCGCGCCAGACCGATGAATGGAATCAGCTCCTCCAACGGGTGTCCTCGGGCGATGAAGATGCGGTCGAGGCCGCGTGGGGAATTTTGGAGCGCATGGTGAGGGGGCGCCATCATGGGGCTTAGCATTTTGAGCCCGGAGGATAATGCCATTCGCGATGCGATTCGCGACCTCGTGAATCGGGAGATTCTGCCGCGATCGCAAGCGTTTGATCGTCAGGAAATCTATCCCCGGGCCAATCTTGAACTTCTCGGCCAGCAGGGCTATTTGGGCATGATTGTGGATCCCGAGTATGGAGGTGCGGGGGCCAGTTATTTGGCCCAGACGTTGGTTGTCGAGGCGATCGCCGAGGCCGATCCCGCCACCGCCGTCATCTACGAGGTGCACAACTCCCTTCATATCGAGGCTATTTGGCGTTTCGGCAACGAGGAGCAAAAGCGGCGGTGGCTTCCATCGCTCTGCCGCGGGGAGGCGATTGGCGCCTTCGCCCTCTCAGAAGCCGAGGCTGGCTCGAATGCGGCGGCGCTGGCGACGCGAGCCGTGCCGGTGGAGGGCGGCTATCGCCTGACCGGCCGCAAGATGTTTATCACCAGCGGAGGTGAGGCGGAGCGATATCTCCTCTTCGCGACGGTAGACCCGGCACTAAAGTCGCAGGGCATCACCGCCTTCGTGGTCGAAAAGGGGATGGACGGTCTTTCGTTTGGCCGCCCTTTGGACAAAATGGGGATTCGGGCCTCCCGCACTACCGAGGTGATTCTGGACGAGGTGTTTGTGCCGACCGAGAATCGCCTCGGCGGCGAGGGCGAAGGCTATGGCATGGCGCTCTTCTTGCTGGACGGGGGCCGCATCGGCATCGCCGCCCAGGGACTCGGCATTATGGCGGCAGCCTTAAGCCGATCGCTCAGCTATGCGCGCGAGCGGCAGCAATTTGGCCACCCTATTGGCAGGTTTGAGGGAGTGCAATGGCGTCTCGCCAATATGGCCACCGATTTGCATGCGGCGCGTCTCATGACTTATGAGGCGGCCCGGCACCGCGAGGATGGACCGGCCCAGCGGCCGCTCTTCGCCATGGCGAAACTCTTCGCCTCCGAGCACGCGGTGCGCCACGCGGAGGATGCCATACAAATTTTTGGCGGCTACGGCTATATGACTGAATATGGGGTTGAGCGGTTGCTGCGCGATGCCAAAATCACGGAGATTTACGAAGGCACCTCGGAAATCATGCGTTGGGTAATTGCGTCGCACCTATTAAAGGACTACGACTTAGACAACATTTAAGAGGGATGACGATGAAAATCCCGGTGGTGGTGGCGGGAGTCACCGGAAAGACGGGCAGTGCCGTAGGACGGGGGATTTGGGCTGCTCCGGATATGGATTTGATTGCGGGATTGTCTCAGCAGCACGCAGGACAAGACCTCGGCGCGCTCTGGGGTGAACCGGGCATGACGCTCCCGCTAGTGCCTCATGTGGCGGATGTGGAGGCCGATTATGCCGTGCTGGTGGATTTCACCGAGCCGGAATCGGCCTTCGTCCGCCTCAGTGAAGCGATTGAGCGCGGATGGGATATCGTGGTCGGCACCACCGGATTCTCGGCCGAACATCGCCAGGCGCTGGCGCACCATGTGAGCGAGCGCGGGGTCGGAGCGGCCGTGATTGCCAATTTCTCGCTGGGGGCGTGGGTGGCCGAGCGTTTGGCCCGTGAAGCCAGCCGCTATTTTGAGGCTGTGGAAGTGATTGAGGGCCATCACGCCACCAAAAAGGATCGTCCCTCCGGCACGGCGCGCGTCATGGCGCAGATACTGGGGGAAACGTTGAAACGGCCGGCGGACTCTATTCCCGTGCACTCCATCCGTTTGCCGGGCATGGTGGCTCATCAGGCGGTCATCTTTGGATCGCAGGGCCAGATGATTACCATTCGCCATGATGTCCATGACCGCACTGCCTACGTGGATGGTGTCCTGGCGGCCGTGCGCCGGGTCCACCAACTGGGGGGCCGGCTGGTTAGTGATTTGGGGGAGATTTTGGACCCTCCTGCTGATCCTTTGTAATCCGTTCCCGGGCCAGTTGGCGAAACCGCTCACGATATGAAACGGGCGGCTCGTGCAAAGTCTGAAAGAGTTGACTTTTCAAGGCGTCAAGACCGGGTCGTGCATTCTCTACTAAGGGTTTTTTACGGGGCATAGCGCACCTCCTGAGGCTACTGTGCAACAAGCGGCGGCAACTTATGCGAGGTATGGGTGCGGGAAAGGATGGATCGTGATTCAACAAGCATTGCGGGAAGTTGCCGAGCGTTGGGTCTGGTTTCCGCCGACCTGGAAGATTATTCGGGAACCCGACTTCACCTTGACATTGAACAGCCAGGACATCAACGACAATGTGGTCTACAGTTCAGGGACAAGCCACCCGGAACAGCTTGTCGAGCGCGTTGAGCAACTCATTCGGGAGCAAGGCCGCCAGCAGTTAAAGTGGTGGGTGTCCACGGCCACGCGAGAGCCTCAGCGCATGCACGCGGTTTTATCCCGTTGCGGCTATCAATCCCATGACATTGTCGAAGTGCTCGCCTGGTCGCTGGAGGACTCGTCCTTGCCTTGGCCTACCTTGCCGCTTACGAACGTGGGCCGGCCCAACTCGGCCGATGATGTCAAAGATGCCGTCACGCTGTTGAGTCAGGTATTCGATGCCCGCGGCCCGTCGTCGGATGAGCTCAAACGGGCGGTGGCGGAATGGCGTCGTGATCCCCATGAGGTCAGTGGGTATTACGTGGCGCGCAATCACCAATGTGAGATTGTGGGGGCCGCCGGTTTGACCCTGGACCAATGGGTGGGAAAGCTGTGGGGCTCGGCCGTCCATCCCGAGTGGCGCCATCAGGGGTTGTATCGCCAGCTCGTGAAATTACGGGCTCAGGCCGCCTTGCAACATGGCGCCAAATACTGCTTGGTTAAGGCGAGAATCGGCACCTCGGCACCAATTCTTTTGCAAGCAGGATTTCAGCAGTTGGCCACGGAAATTTGCTATCATCGGCGGTTGTGATATAGAGGCCGGTTGCGCTGTTGGAGAAGATGGGATAGAGGAGTGGATTCGGTTGACAGAGTCGATTCGCTATGAGGATATCGCGGCATTTCCCAAGCCCGGAGGCCGTATTCCCACCCAGTTTCAATTTTCGGAGGACGGACGCCGGGTCTACTATTTGTATCCGGAGAACGGGGACGAGCTTAGTTTATGGGTGTTTGATTCTGAGACAGGAGACTCGCGGCTGGTCGCCGAAGCCCCGCGGGAGAAGGCCCAAGACACCTTTGAAGAAGAGATGCGGCGCCAACGAGCGCGCTTTGCCTGGTCCGGCATTGGCCGTTATCAGTGGAGCGGCGGGCGTCTCTTGATTCCCTGGCACGGCAAGCTTTATAGCATGACGGGAGAGTCGGGATCGCTGACTTTGGTGCCCAACGGCGAGGGGCTTTTGGATCCTCGTCTGACCCACAACGGGCGGTGGATTGTGGGCGTGCTGGACGGCAATCTTGTCAAGGTCAATCCGGAGACCGGCCACACGGAACGCATCACCTCTGAGGGAGGCACCGGTCTTACCTATGGCTTAGCTGAATATGCAGCCCAGGAAGAGCTGGATCGGAGCCGCGGCTATTGGATTAGCGAGGATGACCGCTACATAGCCTTCACGGAGGTGGAGGAGCAACATATTCCGGTGTATCCCATCGTTCATCAGGCGGCCGATCCCGTGTGGGTGGAAGAGCACCGCTATCCCTTTGTCGGTCAAGACAACGCCAAGGTGCGGCTTGGCGTGCGCCCACTGGATGGCGATGGCCCCATCCAGTGGTTGAACTGGGGCGAGGGCGAGCGGTATTTGGTGGATGTGTTGTGGTCGCCTGGGGGGGAGCTGCTGGTGCTCACCATTGCCCGCGACCATCAGCATTTAGCCTGGGATCGGTATGATGCGGAGGGCAATCGGCTCGGGCGTGCCTATGAGGAGACATCTGAACGGTGGATTAACCGGCCGGGACTTAGTGTGGCATTGGCCGATGGGGGCCTCGTGACTACCAGTGAGCGTGAGGGCCTAAGACGGGTACTGGTCATCTCTGCGGACGGCCACTTCAAGACGCTGGAAAATCCATCGGATGAAGCCGTCATCAATATTTTGGCCTGCAACGCCGAGACCAAGACGGTTTATGTATCCCTCACGCGCCGACGCGCCTTGGAGCGAACCTTGGCGCAGGTTAACTGGGAGAGCGGATATTGGGAAGAACTTACCCCGGAACCTGGTTGGTACGCTGCGGCCGCCGACAGCCAAGGACGGGCGTTTGTCACCATCCATTCTGATTTCGACTCGGCACCGGAGACCCAGTGGCTCTCGGAGGGGAAGCAAGCGGTCATCCGGGACAATCCGGTCTCCCGCACGTCGCTGGAGTTGGCCGAGCCCACCTTGTTTGAGGTCAAAGCGAGCGACGGCACCATCTTGAATGGTCTTGCCTACGTTCCCGAGGGAACGCCGCCAACCGGAGGTTGGCCGTTGGTGGTGAGCGTGTACGGCGGTCCGCACGCCCAGATGGTTGTCCACGAGTGGAGTGAGACCGTGGATCTGCAGGCTCAATATCTGCAGCAGCATGGATACCTGGTGATCAAGGTGGACTCGCGCGGCAGTTTCAATCGCGGCCCCGACTTTGAGAGCGTGCTGTTCCGACGGTTTGGAGAGACGGAGCTGGAAGACCAAATTGCCGGCGTGGAGGAAGCAGCGCGTCGTTGGCCGGTGAACCGCGAGCGGATGGGCATTTACGGCTGGAGCTATGGCGGATACATGACGCTTCGGGCTCTGTTGATGGCACCCGAGGTATTTAAGGTGGGCGTATCCGGCGCACCGGTGACGGATTTTCGCTGGTACGACACCGCCTACACGGAACGGTATCTGGGTACCGACGAAAACAACCATGAGGGCTATGAGAGCACTAGTCTTTTGAATAAGGCGGATCGGCTGCAAGGAAAATTGCTGTTGATTCATGGCATGGTGGATGAAAATGTGCATTTCCGCCATTCTGCCGCCATGATTCAGGCGTTCATTGATGCCGGAAAGGACTTCGATCTCATCGTCCTTCCGAATTCACGCCATATGGTGCAAGGGGCATCCAATAGCTTGTATCGCGTGCGCCGGACACTGGAGTACTTTTTGAAGAATCTCTAGCATCCGACTCGATTAGGGTGGGGGACGGCAACAAGTGGACGGCCGTCCCTTATTCCTGGTCGCGCCAAGATAACCCCCGCAATACGCGTGGATAATTGCGGTTCTGGTGCGCTATGTCCCGGCAGGGACTACCAAGTGCAATCGAGATAATCTTGGCGGCGTTTACTGGCCTTCCCAAACTCCAATTCGCTATATGAGCCCCGACATTGGCATGGTTAGTCAGAATGTAACAAAAATATGAGTATTTTTGGACGATCGGTATAAAGGAAACACAGTGGTGGATCGCCAAATTGCCAACTATTGCCTCTTTACCCCAATGTTTTCCTGGACACAACGGACACCGGCTGTCGTAATCAGGCTACGGTCCGAGCATTTTCGCAGGAAACGGTCTTTTGCAGGTGACGGGAGGGAATAGTGATGGGCAGGATGACCCGAGTTGGACTGATTCAGGCGCATCATGACGTAGCGGGTGAACGGCCGCTGGCAGAGCATAAGAAGACCGCCACCGACAAGCACGTCGAGATGATTTTTCAGGCCAAAAAGCGCGGGGCCGAGGTTGTCTGCCTTCAGGAGTTGTTTTACGGTCCATACTTTTGTGCGGAACAGAATCCCCGATGGTACGACTTGGCGGAACCAATTCCGCATGGTCCAACCACCCAATTGATGCAGTCGCTGGCTAAGGAAACAGGCATGGCGCTGATTGTGCCCATGTACGAAGAGGTCATTACGGGTCTTTACTACAACACGGCAGCGGTGATCGACGCCGATGGCCGGTTTCTTGGGAAGTATCGAAAGGTTCACCTGCCACAGGTTCAGGCGGGTAAGAGCCCCCATACGGGATTCTGGGAGAAGTTTTACTTTCGCCCCGGTGACCTGGAATATCCGGTGTTTCGCACGCAGTTTGCGAACATCGGTGTCTACATCTGCTACGACCGTCATTTCCCCGAAGGGGCACGGGCGCTCGGCTTGAACGGCGCTGAAATCGTCTTCAATCCGTCAGCTACGGTGGCGGGTCTGTCGGAGTACCTCTGGAAGCTCGAGCAGCCGGCACACGCTGCCGCCAACGGCTACTTCGTGGGCGCCATCAACCGGATAGGCTGGGAGATGCCGTGGAACCTCGGTGAGTTTTACGGCCAGTCTTACCTGGTCGATCCGCGCGGCAATTTTGTAGGGACTGCCAGCCGAAGCGAAGATGAGGTGCTGGTTTGCGATGCGGACTTAGACATGGTGAGGGAAACGCGCAACACATGGCAGTTTTTCCGCGACCGAAGGCCAGAGACGTACACGGCATTGACGTGATAGACCTTTCGAGAACAAACCGGATGTCCCGAATCGGGGCCCACGTCCGTTAAGTACGCGCCCCATAAAATCGAAACGCTAAGGCAGATTTCTTTTCGAGGAGGGAGAATTTATGAACCTGCCATTACCGTTCATTCGCGTGAGCGGAGATTATGGCTCCATGGGTATCGCATATGGAAGCCAGGCGGCTCCGCTGATCGCGCGAAACGTTGAGAATTATATGCAGCGCTTTCGTGATATGGGACTGTCCGAAACAAAAATCATGTCATTGGGACAACAATACTGCCGAGCGGCTCAGGGCTACAGTCCCGATATCGTCGACATGCTGACTGGCGTTGCGGAGGGGGCCTCTGTTCCCATCGAGGAGATTTTCGCCCTTAATGCCCGGACCGAAATTCTCGGAGGGCGCGACACGGCAGAATGCACATCGATAGCAGTCCTGCCTCGGGTTACCGAAGATTCTCACGTTCTTATCGGACAAAACTGGGACTGGCACCCGGAGCAGGCGGAAGTCGCCGTGTTACTGGAAAGCATCGACTCGGAGGGCTTTCGGGTTTTGACGTTCACAGAAGCCGGTATGCTGGCCAAGGCTGGATTTAATTCGTCAGGAATTGGATTATGCGCGAATCTCCTATCGTCTGACCGCGACACGTGTGGCGAAGGTATTCCTTATCACATCCTGCTCCGAGGCGTGTTGCAGTCGCGGTCGATGGCGGATGCAATTCGCGCGACGGTGGACAACACACGGGTCAGCTCGGGGAATTTTCTCATTGCGGACCGAGCTGGGGAGGCTGTCGACATCGAGGCGGTGCCCGGAGACTTTGGGTATCTTCTTCCCACGGACGACATCCTCGTCCATTCCAACCACTTTCTTTCCTATGTGCCCGTCTTCGATCGGGAAAAGGCTCGTGCAGCGCTCACTATCCTTCGCCCCAGCAGGGCTCGGCATCTGCTCCACGATGCTGCCGTCCAAAAGCGCGTGACTATGAACAATTTAATCACCATTTTTCGGGACCATTACAGCTTTCCCAACGGGATTTGCCGTCATGTGGATGACCGCGATCCGGTCTCGGACAGGTATCTCACGGTTTACTCGGTTGTCATGGATCTCACGACTCTCGACTACTGGATTGCTGCAGGCCCACCCTGTGAATCGGTATATGTTCACGTCGATGCGCCCGTGCCCACAATGTCCGAAAAAGGGGTCTGGCATTGAAGACACCAAAGGGGGAGGCTATGGACTTGATCGAGGACGCCATTCGGGAGCAGGTTAACCTCTTGAGTGAGGAGGCAACGGCGCGGCTTGAGCAGCTGATACGCATTCCCACCGTAAACCCTCCCGGAGAGCATTACGAAGACTTTGTCGCCGCATTCGATTCGTGGCTTCGCGAATTAGGGTACGACACCCGTATTGTGAGAGTTCCGGAAGCTCTGCTTCCGATTCTCGCGCCGCATGCGGAGGGGCGATCCCGTCCCAGTGTTGTTGGGAGGATGGAGGGTCCGGCCGGTCCGGGCCTGCGCATTCATCTCAACGGTCACTACGATGTGGTCCCGGCCGGGGACGATTGGACGTGCGACCCGTTTGCCGGCGAGGTTCGGAATGGACGGATGTATGGTCGGGGTGCCGCCGATCAAAAGAGCGGCTTGGTTATGCAAGTGCTGGCGGTCGAGGCTCTACGGCGTGCCGGTGTTCGATGGCGGGGCACGATCACGCAGAGCGCCGTTCCCGACGAAGAAACCGTAGGAAATCGCAATGCGGGGACGGGCTTTTTGGTCGAAGAGGGTATCATCTCAAGGGATAATACCGATGCCGTGATTATCACGGAGCCCTTTGGCCCAGACGGGATTGGCGTTGGCCACAAGGGGGCGATTTGGGGGCGAGTAACCGTCTACGGACGGCAGGCTCATGGAAGTTCCCCTAAGCTGGGCGTCAATGCCGTTGAACTGCTGGCTTCAGCCCTCCATCGCTTTCAAAGTGAGTTGGTGCCAAAGCTTGGCGCTCGTCTGTCGCCCGTCGAAGTAACCCCGACCGAGTCGGTCGAATCTACGCTGTCATTCGACACCTTTCGCGGTGGTGTGGCCACGAACGTCATTCCTGCGCGGGCACAAGCTACGTTCAACCGGCGATTAGTGCCGGGAGAAACCGTCCTAGCCGCGCGTGCGGAATTGAGAGTCGTCTTAGAAGACATGGCCCGCGAGCATTCGCAATTTCGGTATGACTATGAGGAGTTTTACACTGTCGAGCCGATATTAGTCTCCCCTGATGAACAGCTACCCAGGGTCCTGGCCGACGTGCTTCGCCGGCAGGGACTTCAGCCAAGATTCCTCATTTCGGCCGGCAGTGATGATCAGAGGTTTGTGGTACATGGGGCTAACATTACTAACGCCGTCATTTACGGGCCGGGGCAAACCAGCCTGGCCCACCAATCTGATGAATATATCGATCTCGACAATCTCTTGAGGAGCACCCAAGTGCTGGCACTATCGCTATACCAGTTACTACGCTGAGAGGAGAGAGGCGCCATGTTCAAACGCCGTAAGTCCCTATGGCTTCTACTGGTTCCCTATGTTGTGTTCTTTGCTGTATTACCTTGGGCCAATCATGTAAAGCCCCGCATCGCCGGGTTTCCCTTCCTGACCTTTTGGATGTTTGTGGGGGTCGTTCTGACACCTGTCGCCATCTGGCTGGCGTCACTGGGCGATCCGGCACGGCGCCGCCACTGGAAGGGGGAGTAAGGATGCACTCGAATGCGGTCATTGCCGATGTGATATTCGGGATATTTATGGCATTTACCATCGTGCTCGGCCTGAGGGCTGTCAGGGGTCGTCAACTTGACTTAGGACAGTGGTCCGTTGGCGGTCGCAGTTTGGGCTCGGTTTTCGTTTGGGTGCTGATGGCGGGCGAGGTCTACACCAGTTTTAGCTATTTAGGCGCGGCCGGTTGGGGTTATCAGTATGGTGTACCCATCTTCTACGAATTCGCCTACCTCGGCTGCGGGTATGCCATTGGGTATTTTATCGCACCACTGTTTTGGAACTATGCCAATACCTACAATTTGGTCAGCACCTCCGAAATAGCCGAACATCGGTTTCAAAGCCCGTTTCTTGGAGCTCTGGTGGCCATACTCGCGACCATCTTTCTCCTGCCCTATATCCAGCTTGAGTTGACGGGGATGGGCGTGGTCGTAAGCACCATCAGCTATGGGACCGTCTCGTTGATTGTTGGCTACATCATTGCGTTCGTGGTCTCTGAGGGATTTGTCGTGATTAGCGGGCTACGGGGAAGCGCGTGGGTCAGCGTGCTTAAGGATGTGTTGGTGATTGGCACCATGATCGTGGTGGGGATCTATATTCCCTTCCATTTCTTTGGTGGTTACGGTGGCATGTTCACCCGGTTGATGGAGACCCATCGCTCGTGGTTGGTTCTGCCGGGACATGATTCCCACGGGTTGGGAATCTTGTGGTTCATCAGTACGGGGATTGTTAACTCGGTGGCCTTTAACGTCTTCCCCAGCGTAATGGCGGGGTTCTTCTCGGCCAAGAATCCACAGGTTTTGAGAACCAATGCCACCTTCCTGCCCTTCTACCAGTTGCTTCTCTTCGTTCCCATGCTGCTGGGCATGGCAGCTGTTCTGCTGGTCCCGCATTTGAGCAACAGCAACCTTGCCTTGTTTGCCATGGCGGACAAGGTGTTTCCGTCGTGGTTCGTGGGCTTGATGGGCGCGGCCGGGGCATTGTCTGCCATCGTTCCCATGGCGGTGTTTTCACTGGTGATAGGGACGATGTGGACCAAAAATGTATTTCGGGTGGCAAGCGAGCAGCGTCAGAAGGTGTGGGCACAGGTTGTCACCCTTGTGGCAGGCCTCGTGGCGCTGTTGATGTCTATTTTCACTGCCTCGACTCTGGTCCGGCTTTCAGTGATTTCTTATGAAGGCCTGGCACAATTGATCCCGGTGGTGTTGATCAGTCTGGTGTGGAAGGGAATGAACAAAGCCGGTGCGATATCCGGATTAGTGGTGGGTACGATCGCGGATGCAATTTTAGTCTTCAGCGGGCATGATCCCCTGTATGGAATAAACGCGGGACTAATCTCCGTGGTGCTGAATTTGATTGTAAACGTGGTTGTGAGCATGGCAAGCCGGAACGCGGCGGAACGTGAGAGGGCCGAAGAGGTTCTCGTCTCGGAACAGTTATCGCTGTAGGTTGGTGGCCTCCGGAGGCGGGCCGTCCTCACAGGCGGGTATTTGCGGACTGGATGGGCACCCTCTGTGACGTTTTTCCTAGCGCTTATCGGTCCTGTCATAGGGGTCTCGTTGCCGGGATCGGCTGCACCCCGCCTTCCGTCGTCTAACACCTGATGGACTTTGGGCAAGCCGGGTAGTTCTCGCGACGGTGAGAATCAGCGATGGCAGGACGGCCCATGAGTCCGCGAATTTTTTCCTTGCAAGGAGGACGAGATATGAACTCCCTATATTTCAATGGGCGCATTACCACGATGGATCCAGATCTACCTGAATGCGAAGCCTTTTGCGTACAGAATGGTCGCGTTACCTATGCTGGATCGGAACAAGGTGCGCGCGCAATGTTGGCGGGGATGCCATTCCGCGCCATCGATCTCAAGGGCCTGCGCGTTCTTCCGGGACTCATTGACGCGCACGCCCACTTGAGCGCGTTCAGTATTGAGTGGTCCAATCTGCGCCTAAAAGGACTGACATCGCTCGACGAGATTCTTGGGACCGTCCGTGAGAAGGCTGAAACGGTCCCTGAAGGCGAATGGATTCGGGGATCGGGTTATAACCACCTCACACTGAGGGAGCGTCGGCACCCGACTCGAGCCGATTTGGACCGCGTGGCCCCCCGTCACCCCGTGATGTTGACGCGCACATGCGGCCACATTGCTGCAGTGAACACCGAGGCACTGAAACGGGCCGGCGTGTCTCTCCACGAATCCGATCCAGAAGGAGGCCGGTTTGACCGGAATGCGGACGGCAGTTTGAACGGAGTCTTGTACGATCAAGCCATGAGTGCTGTGCAAACTGCGTCCGTCCCGGGAAAAGAGGAGTTGAAGCAGTGGATGGAGGAAGGCGCCCGCGTTTGGGCTAAAGCCGGAATTACTGCCGTGCACGACGCGGGCGGGATTCCTGGGTACTTCAAGGTCCTCGCAGAGGCGTTTCACGAGGGACGCATTCCCCAGCGGATTGATGCGATGGTCTGGAACGGCCTCGGTGTCGACCAGTTGTCGGAATTTCTCTCGTCGCACATTAGTACAGGCTTTCACCGTGGCGACTTTTATGTTGGAGCAGCCAAGATTATGATGGACGGCAGTTCCAGCGGGCCCACGGCCGCAACTCGGTCGCCCTATGCCATCGACCCAAGCTTCGATGGCATTCTTTACCGTAGCGCTGAGGAATTGAGGTATTGGGTAAAGGCCGCGGTCGATGAGGGGTTCCAAGTGACGGCCCATGCGGTCGGGGATCGGGCGGTCTCGATCGCGGCCGAGGTCATCGGGGAGCTGGGGCACCCGGACCGGAGGAATCGCATTGAGCATTGTGCCATGTGTCCCCCGGATGTCCGCAAGGTTTTGGTTCGGAATCAGATTACGCCGGTGGCGCAACCGGGCTTCCTGTACGAGTTTGGCGATGGCTATGTGGAGAGTTACGGATGGGACCGTGGGGCGCACATGTTTCCGTTGAAAAGCTGGCTGGACTCTGGATTGGCTGTTGCTGGCAGTTCCGACAGCCCCGTGACTGATTTTCGCCCCTTGTCGGGAATTGCGGCCGCCGTGACTCGGGAAACCGTAGGGGGTCAGATTCTGGCGGAAAGTGAACGCATTTCCATTCGCGAGGCCATCGGACTCTACACGGTGAATTCAGCACGGCTGGTTTTCGCCGAACACGAAATGGGGCGCATTGGCCCGGGATACCGCGGTAACTTTGTCGTATTGGGCGATGATATCTTGAAGTTGGCCAGCGGACCACAGATCCGCGACTGTCCTGTGTTGATGACCGTCATAAATGACAAGCCGGTTTGGCAAGACCCCAGTTACTTTGCCGTGGAACTGTGATCAGCGCGATAATATGTGACTAAGTCCCGCGGTTAAATGTCAAGATCCATTTTTCTCACGGGACAGCCGGGAAAAGCCAGGCTGAACTAACCGTCCAGAAAGGAGGTGGTAGGAAATGGCAAATCGGTTGTCGGTCCCCTTAGTGCGGCATCAGCTTCCTTTCGTCGTAAATTTGGCCTCGGGTCAGCAT
>NZ_JABBVZ010000058.1 GCF_012933365.1 Sulfobacillus harzensis
AGGCCCCCCATCCCCATTGCCCAAATGGTGTTCCCGTCTGGGTCATCGACACGGACCGACTTTTTCAGCAGAATCTATCTAGGATACGGAAGGACCCCTAACGGAAGATATGCCGACACCACCCCGTTGGGTTGATCAACAATTTCCGTCGTTCGAAGATCCACGACCACGGAGGACAAAACATCGGCATGACCGGATCCCTGGCCATGTTCAGGCATTTTTAGCGGCTTGCCTTAAGTCAGGCCCGACACCCATCGTGGGGCAATACCCAGGTCGATTTATCAGACAACCTGGCCCGAATTGGATACAGTCTGCTGGCTCGCCACCGAAAACTTGCACAGGGAACGCGCGAGGATGGTCGCAAACCCCAGAATCTCCGCGCGGACATCAGTTAAAATCGCCCTGGCGTTATGTGCGAGCCTGTACTCGGGCTCTATGACTGCGGGGTCAGTGAGATTCCATTACGCGAGCGAACAACACATCTAGTTCGTCCCTGCGAGCATATCATCGGCAATGTGAGCCCTCTTAACATCGGGCATTCCCACTCGGCGTCCTAGCCAAGGGTTGGCACTCCCCCCCCCTATGACCCTGCCAACATCTCTCGGATGACGTTCCCCAGCCTCTTTACACCTTCGACGAGGTTTCTTTCACTCTCATAGCTAAAAGACACTCTGAGGGCCGACACGTCTCGTGGCGCGTGCGGATAGAAATGCCGACCCGGTAAAAAGTTAACGCCTTGGTCATAGGAACGGGCTCTCAAGCGTTCCCCATCGACAACCGCAGGATAGCTCAGCCAATGATAGTATCCGCCTTGGGAAGGCAGCCATTGACACTCTGGCGGCATCCACTCGACTAAGGCAAATTCCATGAGTGCCGCACGCCGGCGATAGGCGGCGCGCAACTGTTGAAGGTGTGCGTCATAGTTGTGAAACTGGATAACGTAGGAGACCATCCCGGTCACCAGGGGATTTCCCAGATCCTTTTTAAACCGCCCCATGAGATCCGTCAGTACCGACGAGCCGCACGCCCACCCTACTCTCAATCCTGGCGCCAGCGTTTTTGAGAAGGTCCCGAGGTACATTGTGCGGCCAAGGCTGTCAAAACTTTTGAGCAAAGGCGGCGGCTCTTCAAACCACAACTGATCATAGGCGCCATCCTCGGCGATAAATGCGTCATATTTTTCGGCCAGCGCAACGAGATCCCGGCGAAACTCTGGCGACATCACATACCCGGTGGGATTCTGAAAAGACGTTCCGACGTAGATTAGGCGCACGGGATGTCCATTGGCCTCGGTCAACCTCAACTCGCGTTCCACAGCATTCGCGTCTTCCGCCACGGTATCGAAGGTCACGATGTGATCCGTATAATTGCGGCAAACTTCGATGGCCTCCATGTACGTCGGAGCTTGGATGAGAACGGCCGATCTCTCGTCTAAAAAAATGCGGCATAGCAAATCCAGCCCCTGCAACGCGCCAGACGTTAATAGAATGTCGTCGCCGGTCCGCCAGCTGTTGCGCCGCATCATTTCTGCCTTCAACCAATCCTTAAGGTATTCGGTGGCGGGCGATCCATCGTACTGAAAAGCCACATCGCCTTCGACCTCGGAGAGACGTTTCATCGCTTGCGTTAACGCGTCCGACGGGATCGCCTCAGGGAAAGGGTACCCCTTGGCAAGGTTAATTAACCCGTCATAAGAGGGTTGCATCCATCCTCCGGGCTCTGGATATTTGAGAGATTGCCTAGCGGCTGCCGCTAAGGGAAAAGACGCCAACAAGTCAATCCTCATGGCTCATCCTTCCTGGATTCATTCTTTGTTACGGTACATCCACGACCGGTCTCTAGATTCAGTCTTTCGGTTCTCCCCTGGAGAGCTCCGCCCGCAGCCGAAAGACTGTGAACCGTGGGCATCACCGGTTGAATGGCGTTGCGGTTGGTGACTTTTTTCCCCCTAGAGGGGCTCGCCCGGCCCCGCGCCCGGCGAGGACACCCTCCGCCCTTCGCGTTTCACGCTCGACGGGCCGCTTAAGCAAATGCTTCAGGGTTTAAGCGGCTGCACGGCCAATCGGCCTTGGAGGGTGGATTGCACCAGTGTATGGCCCACAATTAAGGGGCTTGCCGGGCCAATCAACCCGAATCGCGTTGGGTCTTGGCCAACAATTTGGCCGGTCTTGGCACTCACGGCGAAAATTCTCCCTTTCATGCCCGCCACCACGAGGCGGTTGCCCACCAACACCGGATTTGCGGTAACCGGCATAGGCAGCTTGCTCTTCCACAAGAGTTGACCGTTCGCCGCCCGAAACGCCAATAGTTCCGGAAAGGCCGGACTCCCAATGTAGACGGTGCCATTAACAGCCAAGGGAATTCCCTCTTCCTCTTCCTCAAGGGTTCGGATCTTGCCATGGCCCAAATCATGGGACCATAGAATGCGGCCGTTGTTGGCATTCAGCGCATAAAGCGCATTGGAGACGGTGCTGCCTTGGCCATGCTGACTTATCGATGGAACCCCGGCAATAAAGATCCGCCCATCATTAATGGCCAGGGTGCAATCAGATAATCCCGACGCCACAGGAAGATTCCTGGACCACCTCACCGTGTGATTCGAAAGATTGATGTCCCAGACCGTTGAGCGGGTGGCGGGATAGCTGGTGTCGTAGACATTGCTGGCAAAGTAGGCCTGATTGCCCACAATCATCAAGCTGGACATGCTGTCGAAGCCGCCCAGTCGCTTTTGCCACAACAACTGGCCGGTCTTTAAGCTCACGGCGATGAAGCCGCCATCCCCGGTCATCTCATAGACCACCCCGTTTCGAATGGCTGGGGTAGCCATATCTTCGCCCCGCGTTGCATGAAACCACACTTCCCGGCCGGTGGCGGCATTGAAGGCCAAGAGCCCATTGGAACCCTGACCGCGAATCCAGCCTTGCCCCTTGTGATAGGCGCGAAACCCATTATTGCCGATGCCAATCACCACGAGCCCCTGGTCGATTAAGGGCGCCGTCATGGCCTCGTTGGGCACGCCGACCGACCATTGCACCTGGCCGCTCACCAAATTGATAGCGTAAAGCGCATCGCTATTGGTGCCGACATAGGCGATATCGCCCGAAACCGTCGGGGCTTCAACCAGCTTGGTGCCGAGATATAGGCTGTAGCCATGGGAAACCGTAAATCCAGCCGAAAACACGCTGTTGTGGGTGCCGTTGCCACGAAACTCCACCCAGGGACTAGGTACGTTGGGCGACGACGAGCTCAGGGCAAATCCCCTCAGCCTCCAGTCTCCGAGCGCTTGGCGCATCGGATGATAGGTAAGCGGAAAGCTTTGCGTACGCGTCTTAGTGCTTTGTACCCGAGGATTCCAGGAAGGCGGCCACCAGAGCGCATGATAAAATGGGCGGGGCATAGCCATTCCCACCCATAGGGGCAATAGATAGAAGATGCTAAGAGCACCCACTGCGGCAGTCCCGCCAAGAACCAAGCGGAGCGCCCGACGGTCGGCCCACGCCTTCCAGAAAAGCCAGAACCCCGCCGCCACCGCGATATCTAAGCCGACAGAGGCGGTGGTGAAGTAATAAAGAAACTTGGATCGGGGCGTCAACAGCCAAGTGCCGTAAAACGCTAAAAACCAGCCGGCTAAAAAGAGCCAAGCGCGTCGCTGAGCTGGCACTCGCCATTGCAATACCAATCCCGCGATCAGTGCCGCAATCCCCATCCACACCAAAATGGGATCGGAAAAGGCCATCAAACGAATCGTCTCGGAGCTCTTTGTGGTTAACAGCAAGGCCGTCGGCCGCGGGATCCCGAGCCACGTCCAAACGCTGGCCGTCCAGGGATGGAAAAAGCGCAACTTCCACATGTCTTTCAGCATGAGCCACTGCAATTTGAAAAAAGCCACGAATGGATTCTTCGGAAGCCAACTCTGCTGAAAGCCCGAGCCCCACGCATAAAAGTAACTGGCGTAATAAACGAGAAAGGGAACCACGGTGGTCGCCGGAATCCAGCGCCGATATTCCCGACGAAGCTTCTGGGAGGAGAACCCCAACCACGCCCAGGCTAAAAGAATAGCCTGCCCGCCAATCCATTCCGCCGCCAGCCCCAGTCCCAGAAGAATGCCGACCCCAATCCAATGCCACCCAGGATTGCTCTCGCGGCTCTCGCGATATTGGCTCACACTGACGAGTGCCCAAAGAGCGCACAGCACCAACGGCACCGCTGTCGAATCGGGCAAAGCCACCCGGCTCATGGTTAACAGCAAGCCGTCAACGCTGGCTAGCCCTGCAGCCAGAAGCGCAATGCCGTGGTGCCGAAAGAGTTGGTAGGCAATGCCAGCCGCGGCAATCGGAGCTAAAGCCCCCAGCACGACCCCTGGCAAGCGCCACACCCAAGGATGATTCCCCAAAATCATGATGCTGAGCGCAATCAGTTCTTTGGCCAGGGGTGGGTGCGAAAGAAGATTGGGGTCGATGCCGGGCACCAAATGCTTAATGGCTACCGGCGGTTTTCGTCCCAACAGCACCAACGCTGCCGGGACATAATAATATTCATCGTAAATGAGACCCGGGTACCGGCCCACCCCAATGCCACGCAAAAGAATCCCTACCAGCACAAGGGCCGTCAACGCCGCGGGATACCACCAACGAACTGATCGTGGCTCGGGATGCGCCGCCGGGCGACTCTCTAGGTATGCCATAGTTCCCCTTAAGCTTTCAGGCGGTGCGGAAGTTCGTAAACGCTAACTCAATCCCGAAATCTTGTCCCTTAAGGAATTGAATTACCGCTTGCAAATCGTCGCGGCTCTTTCCGCTCACCCGAAGGCTTGCCCCTTGAATTTGCGGCTCAACTTTGAGCCCTAGCCCCCGAATCGCCTTTTGAATTTTTTTCGCCAAATCGGTCTCGATTCCCGATTTGATTGTCACCGAAACCCGCGCCCGACTCATGCCATGGGATTCCACCGGCCCAAAATCCAAAAACTTCAAGGACACCGAGCGACGCGCCATCTTCTCGCCCAACACCGTTTTCAGCGAGTCCATGACCATACCCTCGGGAGCGTCCAAGGTAATGACGTGGTTGGCAGCGTCATAATCAATTTCAATGTCTTGTCCCCGAAAGTCATAACGGGTATTGGCTTCCCGCCGCGTCTGATCAATGGCGTTCAACACCTCTGACCAATCGGGTTCCGAGACCACGTCAAATGAACTCTCTTTTGGCACGCCTTAGTCCCCCATCCTTCGCTCATGCTCAATTTTGATACAGCGGTTTTCGACATACTGAAGGCCGCCAGCCTCAGCAATCGCTTCCGCCACCTCGTTTTGGATGCCCAGTTGCAACCATAGACACTTGGCCCCAATCCGCACCGCCGATTCCGCCACCGGCGGGGTATCCTCGGACTTCCGAAACACATCAACAATGTCTACCGGCTCGGAAATATCCTCTAAGCGGGGATACACCTTCTCGCCGAGAATGGTCTCACCGCGGGGATAAACGGGGATAATGCGATATCCATGCTGCTGCATATAGGCCGCCACCTTATAGCTTGCCCGTTCCGGTTTGGGCGATAGACCAACCACCGCGATGGTTTTGTTATTCTTTAAAATTTCCCCAATGCGATCCGTCATGGTTTCACCTCTTTTGCCTTCCCAGTATAGCGAAAGCGTATAAAGGCTGTCATCTCAATTAGCGTCCGCCCACGCCATTCGCGGTATAATGAAGAAAACGCCTCATGGAGGTGCGCCTTGGACAAAAAGGACCCAATCCCTTTTCGCGCGCGAAGACGTGAGAAACGCGCCAACCGCGCGCGGTCCAAATCGCCCACATCGTCCTATCGCCCTCAACAAAACTCTGGCGAATTCGATGACGTACGCATTTATTGGAAGAATTTTATCCGGGCCCCGCTAGGGGGGTCGGGCCGCTTTTATTGGACCGATCGCATGCTGTGGGGCAACGCCATTTTAACGGCGCTGGTTGCCATGGTTGTTGATGGCATCCGAATTGGCTTTCGTCCCTTTACCCTCATCACTGCCGGCATTGATGTCTTCTTCGTTTTCGTACTGGCCTACTATCTCCTGCCCTGGGTGATGTATTTCCTTCTCAACCGCATGAAGGTCCGGCAAGCCTCGGTGGATCAGGTGAAGCACGACGTCATCGTGCTGTCCGGCTGGGTGGCCCTTGCTGTCCTGCTGGGACTGGTGCCCTGGCTTCAGCCGTACTTATATGCCGCGGCCGGGTTATGGGTGGTTATCGCCATTTTTTGGCTTGTCCGCCGTACCCTGAAGGCTCCCTGGGTCCCCGTAGCCGCTGCCACCCTCGGCGGCTCCCTATCGGTGCTTATTGTTCAAATGTTATTAACTTCCCTCTAGTTAGCTTGCTGCCTCCGCTCCGGTTGGATAAGCTAGGGACGGAGGTGACAGTTTTGGACGCTCGCGTCATTGTTTACACCGCACCCGGATGAAGCGCCTGCCGTCAGGAAGCAGCGTGGCTGCAAGAAAAAGGCATCTCCTTCGAGCGACGAGACATAGGCGCTAACCCCGACTATGTGAATGACCTGTCCGCTTTGGGGTCCATGGGCACCCCGACCACGATTATTGAAAAAGGCGGCGACAAGCATGTCGTCATTGGCTTTAAAAAAACCGAGTTAGAAAAACTGCTGGGTACCTCGTAATATTTGCCATTAAAAAGAGCTCGGGTTGCTCCGAGCTCTTTTTTAGGACTCTTGCAGCCGTCCCGCCACCGACGACTGTTCCGTCCGCACCGCTTTCGACCGTCCATGCACCTTGGCCCGTCCAATCAGCCAGGTGCTGACCGGCGTGAGCGAGATGAGCCACACCGCAAACCCCGTTCCCGCAATCAACACCGCCACCGTTATCGCATCAGTGAGGAACGAGGGATGATAGAAATTGTGGGCCGCCAACAAATTGGTCCAGAGTTGCAACAGCATGGGATGGCCCAAATAGATGCCGAAGCTTAAGTCCGCCAGCCACTTAATCACCGGCCAGCGCCCCGGCGAGGCCCACCGGGCCGCCTCGTAGCGCACGCCAATGGCGGCCAACAGCGCAATAATCATAATCGCCCAGGGAATCATGGCGGGCTGCAGCACCGAATCCGCCTTGGTCATATTGTGCCCCAAATAGGTTTGCACAAAAAATTCCGCTTCCATCAGGGCTGCCGTGGCCGCCGACAGCCAGAGCACCGTGCCGAAATGGGTCTTCAGCCACTCGCGCACCTGCTCCCAATACAACGCGGCCACCCCCCCCACCACGAAGAAGACGGTATAGGTCCAAACCTCGTCTCCGGTGTAGCGGTTGATAAAGGTGGGATGCGGACCCACGCCATACTGATCATAGGCCATCAACGCGAGCTGAAAGATGATTGCGCCCACAACCACGGCGATAGGATGCTTCTTGGCCACCCGCATAAGGCGCAAGAACAGCGGCAGCACCAAGTAAAACTGCATGGTAATCAAAAGATAATAGAGGTGAAACCATGCACCGCCGTCAAGCAGATTCTTCCCATAGGTGATAAAGAATACGCCCACACCGGCAAACGTTCCAAAGAGTAGCATGTAGCCGGCGCTCCAAATCATATAGGGGAACAACACCAGCTTATAGCGCTTGATCCAGACCGCCTTCCATTTAAGCTGCTTGCCAAACAGCGAATAAGTGAGAACAAAGCCCGTCAACGCCATAAATGACTCACGGGTATAATGCAACAGCGACAAAATAGCGCCGGACGAAACCCAGTGCGCGCCATCGGCCATATACCAGGTGGAATGAACCGCCACGACCGAAGCAATGGTCAGCGCCCGCACAAAGTCGGCTGCTTCCACATAGCGCTTCTTTTCCGCCACTATCCGGCGCCCCCTTCGCGCACTTGCTGGCGAAGGTCCTGCCGCGCGATTTTACCGGTGCTGCCTTTAGGCAAACTTTTCACCACAAAATACTGAGCCGGGCGCTTGAAGCGGGACAACCCGCGTTCAGCCCATTCGTCCAATCCGGGAATGTCCATGGCCTCTTCGTCGCGAGCCACGACAAAGGCCACCGGCTCCTCTCCCAAAATCGGATGGGGACGCCCGACCACAGCACAGTCCGCCACCTCGGGATGCCGCAACAGCCACTCCTCAACCTCGCGCGGAAAGATCTTCTCACCGCCGCGGTTAATGATATCGCGACTGCGGCCTTCAAGAAAGAGGAAACCATCCTCGTCCAGAAATCCCAAGTCGCCAGTGGGATACCAGCCCGCGTGCATCACCCGTCTTGCCCATTGATTGGGACCCCAATTCGGGTCAAGCACGCCGGGTCCGCGAATCTCCACTGATCCCCGCTCGCCCGCCGGAACTGGCTCGCCGTCCTCGGATACGATCCGCACCTCAATGCCACACGGCAATCCGACCGACCCTGCGCGATTGCCCTCGCCGGGCAATGGGTTGGCGGCAATTTGACTCCCCGCCTCCGTCATCCCGTACGTCTCCACCACGCCAATGCCAAAGCGTGCCTCCACCCGCTCTCTGATGGCCCGCGGCAGCGGGGCCGAGGCAGAACGGATGAAACGCACCCGGTGACCGGCGCGGGGCATTTCCGGGCGTTGGCTCAGCACGGTCAAAATGGATGGCACGGCGTTAATCCACGACACCTGTTGCTCGTCAATCACCGACCAGAAGGTGGACGCGTGAAATCCATCATCCACCACCAAACTGCTCCCCGCCACCAAACTCCCTAATACAGCCACCACTAAGGCATTGATGTGAAAGAGCGGCAGTGGTGAAAATCCGCGATCTTGAGGCGTCAGGCGATGCGCCTCCACGACCTGCGATGCGGTGTGCAGCAAAGCTCGGATTCCCAAACCGACCGGCTTAGGATCTCCGGTTGACCCGGAGGTGAGCAAAATCACCCCACCGCCTCGAGTAGGACGGGACATGGATAGCGGCGACAACACCGGAGGATGAACCCCGTCAAAGAGAAAATTTGCTTGACTCTTTTCCATGGTGCGGCGGACATCAGTTTCCGGAGCGGCAGGATTTATCGGTGCGACAATCGCCTCTTTGTACAACAAAGCCAAAAACCAGAGGATAAATTCGCCGGGCTTTTGCACCATCAAGGCTACCCGATGGCCTTCATGCACGCCCCAAGCGTCCAGCAACCGCCCCCGCCGCTCCATCTCACGGGCCAATTCTTCGTAGGTCCAAGTCGACCCGCCCACCTCGGTCAAGTAAGGGCGTGGCGAGCGGCGCTCGCCGATGACATCCTGAAGGGTCTTCCACTGCTGCAACAACACGCATCCTCCCCTCGCCGACTAGAGCGCCCGTGCGGCTGGCGCCGTCTGTACCCGTTCTTCCAGCACGCGGCCTTGCGTCTCGCGCCCCAAAATAGCCACCGACAAAGCCCCAACCAATGCCACCGCGGCAATAAAGACGAAGCTGCCGCCGATGCCGCTGGAGCTCAACATCAAAGCCATAATATATGGCGCCAAGGCGCCTCCCAGCAATCGACCGACGCCCTCTGTCAGCCCTACCCCGGTTCCACGAATCGCCGTTGGGTACTGCTCGGCCGAAAAAATCTTAATGGCCGGGTCAACCGAAACCCCGAAGAACGCCAGCACCATCCCAATGCCGACAATCCCCACATCCGAGCGAACCGTCGGAAACAGGAGCGCGGCAGCAGCAGCGATGAGCGTAAAGCTAATTAGAACAGCCTTCCGACCCACCCGCTCCACAAGCCAAGCCTCAAAAAACTTGCCGGGGATTGAAGCTGCCATGATGAGTGCGGCAAACTCCAAGACCGCGGGGCCGGTCAAGTGTTCCTTAGTCAAAATCGTCGGCATGAAATTCATGATACCGTAAAAGACAAACAAGATGCTGGGAAAGGCCAGCCACAGCATCAACGTGCGGCGTGCGTACGGACGAGACCACACCACGACGAAGGGGCGTCGAGGGGTGGTGTCCACCTCCAGAGCCGCGACTTCCTCGCGTGCCTCGGGGCCCATGCGCGCCAAGACCCGGGCAGCGTCCAACTCCCGTCCGTGCGCTTTGAGCCAACGGGGCGATTCCGGCATGAACAACGCCAGCACTCCCGCATAGATAAGTCCTCCGCCGCCCAAGAAGAACAGAACCCGCCAACCCGTCGTGAGGCCCGAGGTGGCCATAATCCAACCACCCACCAAGGGAGCGGCAAAATATCCGATAGAAAGAAAGGCATCCAAAATTCCGGCCACCCGACCTCGCACCCGCTTGGGACTCAATTCCGCCAGCAACGTGTAGGGGAGCGGGAACATAGCCCCGAGCCCTAAGCCGGCCAAAAAGCGAAGCACGGCTACGGCCTGCCATCCCGGAGCAAAGCCGGTCAAAAAGGTCAGTACCGAATAAACGATTAATGAGGCGACCAAAAGACGCTTCCGCCCTAAACGGTCGGCCAGGTACCCGGAGGGCACCACGCCAATGACGATACCCACGGTCGCCGACGCGACCAGGATCCCGGTATTCGAGCCCGTCAGGTGAAAGAGCTGTTTAAACGGAAGCAATACCACGCTCATAAGCCCGATATCATAGGATTCAATGAACCATGCCAAAGCTGCCAGCAACAGCCAAAAGGCCTGTGACCGGGTAATGCCCCAAATTTTTCGCTCCACGCGCAACACCGCCCCTTTCGGGTTCTTGTGCATCGTCTGTTATGATACCAAGAACACTTAAGGACGGACTGAATGCAACCTAAAGCTTTCCTGAAGTTGGGCGAATGTTTTCCATATAGTGGAACGTTACGCCCCGAGGGCGCCCAATCCCATGCCAATCAAGGCGCCGACCAAGGCCGACAGGGAAACCAAAACCCCAAAAGATAGCGCGCTTTTAAGAAGAGGGGTGCGTGTCAACACGCCCTTCACCATCCCCAGTCCCAGAGCGGCGATAATGGACAGGGACCAGCTGACATCGCGAGCCGTGACCAAGGGAAGGGAGAACAGGTACGGCAAGATGGGAGGTGCCGATCCAATCAGCACCGAACTCCCCATCACCAGGGAGTTTTTCAACGGCGCTTCGGCGCGGTTTTGATGGATGCCGAGGTTCTCCCGCACCATGAACTTCAGCCACCGTGGCCGGGTGGCGATAATGCTTTTGGCCACCTCGTGGTTGTGCTCATCGGGAACCCCAATCTCGTCCAATAACCGTAGCACATGGTGGCGTTCGCGATGAGGATGACGATCGATGGCCTGAGCCTGCTCCTGAATCTCGCGGCGCATAAAGTCATTTT
Organism: Sulfobacillus harzensis; assembly: GCF_012933365.1. Lineage (GTDB taxonomy): Bacteria > Bacillota > Sulfobacillia > Sulfobacillales > Sulfobacillaceae > Sulfobacillus_B > Sulfobacillus_B harzensis. Next base: position 11,226 of record NZ_JABBVZ010000058.1, read on the forward strand.
CGCTAGACGTGGCCAAAAAAGACCCCACGGCCATCGATACCACGGCCGCCCCGACGGCCGAAAGCCCGGCAATGACGATGGCGGTATGTGGTTGATGGGACAGTGCCTCGCCTGAGACCAAGCCGATGGTTGCGACCAGGCCATCATTAAAGCCGAAGATCCCCTCGCGAATCAGCCCGCTTTGACTCTTCGACTGCTTTGGCTTGCTCCCCTTCATCCTTTTATCAAGGCGCGTTCCGACCTTAGATTCTCGGCGTACCCGCGGCCCGCGGCTGTCAATTGACGACATCCCGTCACCCCCGACAAAAGTGTCCCCGGGTGAATGCCGCCTTATGAAAGGACGGGTGCCCCAATTCTAGGAAAGCGTGGCCTGAAGGTGATTGAGCGCGTCACGGTCGGATGAATGCATCGCGTAAACCGGAGCTTCATCCAGGGGCCACCAGCGCAATTCGGTGACTTCCCCGGGGTCATGAACCAGCTGATCCGAGGAGGTATCCGTCAATTGGCACCGGTAGTAAAAACGCAGGGAATGAAATGGATGGCCAAACATCGCAATAAACCCATCGGCCACATGGAGCAGCGATCCAACCGCCACGTTAAGCCCCGTCTCTTCCTGAAATTCGCGAGCCATGCCCTCTGGCAGGAGTTCAAACGGCTCTACACCGCCTCCGGGAAAGTCCCAAAGTCCCGTAAAGCGCGAACGCGCCATCAAAAGCTGCCCATTGCGCACTAAAAGGCCGTAGGCCGCCGGACGAAAGCGCACCTCTTTGGCGTCGTATGTTCCCAAGCGGCCGGACAAGTCCGGACATTGAATGGTTCCCTTGGCTACTGGTGGTTTCATTTGAAATCCTCGCAATCTTATGCCGACGTCTTCTCATATGCTACCATGGAATGCAAAGGATGGAGGTGGACGCCTTGTTGGACAATATGATTCCGATTGTCTTGACCCCATTTCATCAAGACGGATCCTTGGACAATGAAAGCATTCCCGCCCTCACCCGTTTTTATGGCCAAAATGGCGCCTCAGCCCTGATTGTGCTGGGAATTATGGGCGAGGCCCATGCGCTGTCCGACCGGGAGCGGGAGCTGGTTGTCGATCAATATGTGAGCGCTGCCGGCAATAAGATGCCGGTCGTGGCCACCATCTCCGCACCGGCCACAGAGGTGGCGGTGGAGCGGGCCCGGCGGGCACAAAATTTGGGAGCCAAGGCCCTCATGGTGGCTCCGCCCCCGGGCGTAAACAATCCCCGCTTGTTGTCTGACCATTTTGAGCGCATTGCGCTGTCCACCGATCTGCCGTGGATTTTGCAAGACGAGCCCGTGACCACCGGCGTAAAGCTTACTGCCGACTTTATTGTCCAATTGGCGGAAACCATCCCGACTCTCTCCGCCGTCAAGATTGAGGATGTACCCACTGCCTCAAAAATTGCCGCTATTCACCGCATGCGTCCGGAACTCAAATTGGATTGTTTGGAGGACTGGGAGGTCTGTACTTGCTAGAGGAGTTGGATCGGGGAGCGAGCGGATCCATGACCGGCTTCAGTTACCCGCAAATACTTACCCATGTCATCGAGCGCCATAAGGCCAATGATCGGGATGCCGCACAGGCCGAGTTTTTCCGCTATCTTCCGTTAATTCGCTACGAGGCGCAACTCGGGGTTCGCGGCATCGCCATCCGCAAGGCTCTCTTCTTTCAACGCGGGCTTATTCAGTCGCCGGCTGTTCGCGCCCCCGCCCAACCAGCCGATCCCATCATTGCCGAGGATTTGTCACGTCTGGTCCAAACTCTCGGCTTGCAGCCAGGCGCGATATAGATAGCGGGCTAAGTGTTCCACCACCGTGGATCGTCCGGCGCGCTCAACCCCTAGGGTCATTTGCATGGCGCAGCCGGGATTCACCACCAACAGGCGGTCGGGCTCATAGGCCCCCATCTCGGCCATTTTGCCCTCAAGAATGCGGTCCGCCCATTCCGGGTGCTGAATATTGTATATTCCCGCCGAACCACAACAGCGGTCTTGGCTGGGCAATGGGACGTATTCATCCCCTTCCACTTGGCGGATGAGCGCCACGGGGTTCTCGCCGGCCTTCTCCACGTTGACCAGGTGGCACGAGTTCTGCAAGGCCACCCGCTCCTGTCGTCCCACAAACCGCAACGGCTCCGGGGCATTCAAGAGCAGTTCCGACCAATCACGGACGCGGGCGCTGAAGCGCTCCGCCCGCTCCTCCCAAACCGGGTCGCCTCGAAACAGCTCACCGTATTCGGACAGCATGGCGCCGCAACCCCCCGCCGTGTTAGCGATTGGCACCTCACCCGTGATTTCATAGGCTTGAATGTTCCTTTGCGCCAGCCGACGCGCTTCGCGCGCCCGCCCCGCATGCCAAGCGATGGCCCCACAACAGGTTTGCTGCGGAGGATTCACCAGGTCATACCCGGCCGCACGCAAAAGCGCCTCGGCGGCCTGATTGGCATCCCCAAAGAGTGCCTCCTGCACGCACCCGGCGAAGAAAGCCGCGCCGGTCGTGGCGGGTTTGTTGCGCGCGTCCACCTTGACGGGCTCCGACTGATACGCAAGCATCGGTGTCAATTGCTTCAGTTTTTGCGGAAGCGGCAATGCCCCCGCCCTGCGGCCCAAGGCTGCCAAACGGCGAAGGCGTTTAGGGTGGCGAGTCAACCGCATCAAGGTCCGAGGCACAAACGTCAAGCCGCGATGGGCTGGCCGGGTTTGGTCCAATTTGGCCCGGCCCGCTTCCAGCACCAGGTGATATTGCACCCCCGAGGGACAGGCGGTTTCGCACGCACGGCATCCGAGACAATATTTGAGACTCTCTTCCAGCCCTATTTGCGCCTCGATTTCACCGTGCAGCATGCCTTCGACCATGGCGATGCGCCCGCGCGGCGAATCGAGCTCATTGCCGGTCAGTTGATAGGTTGGGCAGGCCGGCAAGCAAAAGCCGCATTTGTTGCAGTGGTTAATTTCTTGAATGGCCCGAGTGACAGCATTATCCATGGCTCGCTACCAGACCAATGCGTGGCCCGGAATGGGCCGACGAAACCGCTCGATAAAGGATGCCAACTCCGGTGGCACCTCCGCTTCCACCACGGTCGGTTCCCCCTCCTCATTAGGCGGACCTTCTTTGAGGGTGTAGCCTTCGTGGACGTCATCCACGCGGTCGATGAACAGGACCCCCTCTAGATGGTCAATCTCGTGCTGTAAAATACGGGCGTCAAAGCCTTCATACTTCCGACGAATCGACTTTCCCTGGGCGTCAAGCCCGGTGATTTCAATCATTTCCGCACGCCGAGTGGGGCAATAGAAGCCGGGCACCGAAAGGCACCCGTCGTAATCTTTGAGTTCCCCCCGCCAGCGAATAATTTTGGGATTGAAAATGACCTCGGGCTCCTCCATCTCCTGGCCCTTCCAGATGAAAGAACGCATGGGCGAGCCAATCTGCGGGGCCGCGATGCCATAGGCGGCCACTGTCTCCCAGGTATCGAAAAAGTCCTCTACCAGTTGGATTTGGGCTTCTCCGACTTGCTTCACTTTGTGGGTACGCTGGCGTAGAAACTCGCTTTTATCCGGCAACATCCAAATCCGCTGCTTCACGTTAATCAACCTTTGCTGCTGTAGTCTTCCGCTGCTTCGGGATCGGCGAGAATGCCGAGCCGACGGAAGCGGTCCTCCATATATTCTGTCGGAGTATGTTCCACTCCATTGAACCCGGGTTTGGTGTAGATATCCCAAGCATCGGGAAAGACGTCCTTGAGCATGCGTCGAATCCGTCGACCGGCTGCATCCGCGTCGGTGACCACCACCACTTGGCGGTGACGCGCCATCCAACGGAGCCGCGTCAGCCGGTCTTGCCCGGGAATACCGTACGTCATGGCGATGGGAATGTTCTCGGGCAAAAATTTGCGTAAACGCTTGGCGTCATTCTTGCCTTCCACAATCACAAAAAATCCGTCCACGCCGATCCCCCCTCATAGTGTGCAACGACGAGATGGGACCACCTCCCTGACGGCTTTTCTTCAATGCTACCACGGCCCTTCATGAAAGAGAAGAAAGAAGCAGATATGGTACCCTGTTAGAAAACGATGGGGAGGAGAATTCATGCAGGAAGTCGTCATTCATGGGCATCACGTGCCCGCCGTGGGCCAGGGAACTTGGAAGATGGGCGCCGACCCCAGCCGACATACAGCCGAAGTCGATGCCCTGCGCCACGGCATTGAACAGGGACTCACCCTCATTGACACAGCCGAAATGTATGCTGACGGCGGCGCGGAGCGGGTCGTTGGCGAAGCCATTCGGGATGTTCGGGACCAGGTTTTCGTGGTGAGCAAAGTATGGCCTACCCACATGGGCGCATCAGACTTGCTGGGGGCCCTGGAGCAGAGTCTAAAGCGGCTGAAGATTGATGCTGTCGACCTCTATTTGCTGCATTGGCCAAGCCGTCATCACCCGTTGGCAGAGAGCCTTGGCGCCTTGAAGAAAGCCCAAGATCGGGGGTTGGCCCGCCATGTGGGGGTCAGCAATTTCCCCACCCCACAGTTGAAGCAGGCCGAGTCGGTCGTGCCCGATTTGACCATTGCCGCTGACCAGGTCGAATATCACTTGGAAAATCGCCGTGCCGAGGTCGCCCTTATCCCATACGCCGCCGAACGCCAAATTGCCGTGATGGCGTACTCGCCGGTCAAGAATTTGCGGAGTCTAAGCGCCAACGATGGCCGGTTTCAAGTGTTGGATACCCTGGCCAAAAAATATGATTGTACCCCGGAAACCATCGCCTTGGCCTTTCTCATCCATCATGGATCGGTCATCGCCATTCCCAAGGCGGTGCAGAAAAGCCACATCGACGCCAACCGCCAAGCCTTGGAGCTGGTTCTCACCTCCGAAGACTTGGCCGCCATTGACCGCGCTTTCCCCCCGGCGTCAGAAGAGCTGGAATACCAAGCGCTTTAGAGCCCGTGAGCCAGCCTCGTCTCTGGGGCTGGCTTTTAAGGCGCGGTCAGCGTCCAATTTCCCCCCTGCCCGGACTACCAGGCTGGCGCATCCGATCCATAGTGAGCGGCGGCCTTGGGCCAGGTCAGCGGCCTTCCGTTCCATCGCCCGACGGGCAAGAGCGCTTCTTGATCATCGGGAAGGTCGGCCATCCAGGCTTGGGACCGATCCGGACGCTTTTCCCCCGGGTTTAGAGTCCGTTCCAGGCTCATCAGCCAAAGGGCGGTGCGGGCTAATGAGAGGCGCCGTATCGGCGTTCCGCCCACCGTCCGTTGCTCCACCACCCCCTCGAGGGCCGCGGCTGCGGCTAGGTAGCCGGTGCCGTGGTCGAGCAACTGACAGGGCAATGCCCCCGGTGCGCCAGAGCCGCCGCCCTCAATCCAGGCAATCCCGCTGGCGGCTTGCACCAGACTGTCGAAGCCTCGCCGCCGAGCCCAAGGGCCTTGATACCCCCACGCATCGAGCTCCACAATGACGAGCCCCGGAAATTGTTGACTCAGATTCCCCGCTGACAGCCCAAAACGGTCAAGGGCACCCGGTCGGTACCCCAACACCACAATATCTGCTTCGGACAATAACCGTTCAAGTATCGAACGGCCTTTAGGGGTAGCGAAATCCACCTGTGCGCTCTTCTTTCCCAGGAGGGTATCGGCCGGTAAACCAAGCGGCAAGTCCGGGCGTGTCGGGGGATCAAGCCGTAGCACCGAAGCCCCGAGCGCCGCTAGATATCGCGTACACACAGGCCCCGCAATGACGCGCGTCAGATCCAACACCCGAAGACCTTCGGCGGGCAGCGCGCCGCCCGGCCAAATCCGACTAGGCGCTGGGGCCCCGGTTGAGCGCCTAATGAGCGGTTCAGTCTGGAGGGCAGCGCCTTGCGGGTGCAGCGCCCACAATTCCGGCGTCCTGACCTGAACGGCCACCCCCCCGGCGTCAAACACGGCCGCCTCCAGGTCGTCGGCATTCCAGTCGGCGATCGCGGCCGCCACATCCTGGGGGCTCTCGCTTGCCTTCAGCACTCGCAGCAGGGCCTGACGATGCCAAGGATAATTGGCGTGGGTCCGCACCCACCCATCCTTTGTGGGCCAGAATCGAGATAGGGCGGCAAAGTCCATTCCCAACGAACGGCCTTGATAGCGAAACCACGACCCGCTACGCATAGCAGCCGCAACATGGCCTCGATCCATCTCAATTGTGGGTGTGGAGCGACCCCGAGCCTGCTCAAGAGTCGCTGCAGCCATTAAGGCAACCGCGATGGTCGCCGTGGCGGCCGCTTCGACCGGATGACGGGCGGGAAGACGGCCAGACTGACCCGTAACCTCAAAATGGGGTAAGGGTCCAATGCCAACCGCATCACGCCATAATGCCGCCGTTATCTCTTGGATCGCTTCATCGGCCATCCGTATTCCCCCCACCCCACGCGAGGTCTCCGACCTACTGGAGTTGCTGACGCAATTCCACCTTTCGCACCTTGCCGTTTGAGGTGCGCGGGAACTCATCCACGAAGAGATATTTGACTGGCCGCTTATACGACGCAATGCGAGAAGCCATGTGCTCGATCAACGCCTCTTGGGAAAGATCATGCCCCTCGCGAACCCGAATGAAAGCGACAACTATCTCCCCGTATATTGCATCCTTTTGTCCCACGACCGCCGCTTCCTGAACTCCGGGGTGCTGATACAGCGCATCTTCCACCTCGGCCGAGTACACATTTTGGCCTCCGCGGATAATCATGTCTTTTTTCCGGTCAACGACATACAGCCGGTCCCCCTCGTCCAAATAGCCCAAGTCCCCGGTATGCAGCATTCCCGCGGCCAGCGTCTCGCGGGTTGCAGCAGGGTTTTGCCAGTAGCCCGCCATGACTTGCGGTCCCCGGGCGACAATTTCGCCCACGGTATCGGCAGGAACTGGATCATCGTTGTCATCCACGATGCGTATCTCACATCCCGAGATGGCTCGACCCGTCGAGAGCGGAAAATCGTACACCTCGCCGGGCCAGGTAACCGCAATCATTCCGGTCGACTCTGTCTGACCAAACCCTTGGACCAAAAGAGCCCCGGAAAAGGTTTGGCGGACCGCCACCATCAACTCGCTAGGCATGGGTGATCCCCCATATTTGACCAGCCGTACCCGGCTTAAGTCGCGCGGCCGTTTTTTATTGGCTTCCTCATTAATATCAGCATGGAGGGCACGGCGAAAAAGGCATTGACCCCTTCCCGCTCAATCAGGTCCAACGATCGCTCCGGCGAAAAGTTATCTACCACCAAGGTCCCCCCCACCGCATGAATGGTGGGACCGAATTCTTGAAAGGAGACGTGAAAGAGCGGAGAAATCTCCAATTCGACCACTTCTGGGTCATCGAAATACCAGGCCTCAACATTTTGTTGACCCACGGCGGTCATGTTGAGATGGGTGATCATCGCACCCTTGGGCTTGCCGGTGGTCCCAGACGTGTAATAGATGGCGGCTAGCGTGTCTTCAAGAACATCGGCCCATGGTTCGGGCTTGGCCTCGAAGAGGCGGCGGTAGGCCGGGTCATCCGCCGTCCAGAAGCGCGCAATATCGGTGCCATTAATCCGCACCGCCTCATCCACCACGGGACGGAATTCCGGGTCCCCCAGCACAGCCCGCGCGCCAGAGTTCTCCAGCACGTAGGCCACTTCCGGCGCCGCCAGGCGCACATTTAACGGAACAATCACCAGGCCCCGTGTGATGAGCGCGTAGTAGGCAAGCACATAGTCTACGTGGCTTCGCATCATCACGGCCACCCGATCTCCAGTCCCGATCCCGTGATCACGCAGTCCACCCGCTAATGCGGCCACGTCCTGACCCATTTGACGATAACTCAAGCGGCGACCTGTCCCGTCTACCAACGCGGTCTTTTCGGGATCGCGTTCGACGGCGGCCTTCAACATGCGCGCCATGGTGGCGCGCCCTTCGTACTTTTCACGCAACCGAGCGAGAAAATCTTCCTGGGACTCCTTTTCACGACGTGTGTCAGACGGAAGTGTCATCTCACATCGTCTCCTTTCCTTTTACCGACTCCCCGACAAGCCAGCCTTCGGCCACAGCCTGAACGCGCCCGCCAACCTCGACGGCAACGCCCTGCTGCCCTGGACGGGCACGAAGCGACAGCGAAGAGGCGCGGCCCATTTCCACCCCTTGCTCGACCTCGGCGTTCACCTCACGACCCAGCACCTCGTAGCGTTGAAGATATCCGGCCAAGGCGCCATTGGCGCTGCCGGTCGCTGGGTCTTCGGGAATGCCCAAATCGCCCACAAACACCCGTACATGTACGTTATGGCCAGGCTGGATCGAACCCGGAGCGAATACCAGTACACTGGCGGGCCACCTTCCCAGAGCTCGATAGCGGGCGACGTCCAACCAAGCGCGACGGCATGCGTCTAGGCTCATTAACGGCACGATCAGCGCGGGAAGACCGGTTGATACCACTTCAGCGGGAAGATTGGGATTGAAATCCTCAACCTCAATCCCTAATAGAGACGCCAGCATCTTGCGATCCTCAAACACCGCCTGGAACTCCGGCGGATTTTGCTGCATCCAATAGACTCCACCGTCTTGATACACAGGAATGGGGCCGACGCCCTCTCTCAACACCAGCCGATTACCTTCGAACCCACGCATCTCTAAAAGAACGAAAGCGGTTCCGAGCGTCGGATGGCCCGCAAAGGGAATCTCCCCTCCGGGCGTGAAAATGCGCACCGAAACACTGCCATCGTCGTGGATGGGCCCGACGAAAGTCGTTTCGGAATAATTCATTTCCCGCGTGATGGCCAGCATCCGTTCATCATCGAACTGGTCCATCACGACGGCCAAGGGATTGCCCTGATAACGGGATGGGGTAAACACATCCACAATGTAAAACGGCACCCCCGTGGCTCCCAAGGACCTCATGATTCAGCCGCCAGCTTCTCCTGAATCATCTCACGGAGCTTCATCTTTTGGATCTTCCCGCCGGGCCCCAACGGCATCGCATCCAAGACTTCGACCCGCTCGGGCCACTTAAACTTGGCCACGTCACGCGCCGCCAAAAACGCGGCGAAATCTTCGACGGTGGGATGCTCGCCTGGCTGAGGCACCACAAAGGCGCACACACGCTCGCCCAACACCGGGTCTGGCATTCCCACAACCGCAATGTCGCGCACTTTAGGGTGCGGGCTCAGATGATCCTCAATCTCTTTGGGGAAGATGTTTTGGCTGCCGCGAAGAACCATATCTTTTTTGCGTCCCACCACCCGGAGATACCCGTCCTGGTCGTAGACGCCCAAATCGCCTGTATGTTGATAGCCTTCCCACGGCCCACCGTCGCCTTCCTCGTGATAGGTGGCACGGCTTTCCTCCGGGGAGTTCCAGTATCCATGATGAATATTCCAAATGAGAATCTCCCCGACCTCACCCGGCCCTAAACGCCGACCTTCGTTGTCAATCACGGGCACGTCAAACCCCTCGTAGGGAACGCCGGCCGCTTGCACCAGATGATCGCGGCTGATTCCCGAGAGAATCGGGCCCATGCAGCCCCCCACTTCCGAGGTTCCATAAACATTGAAAGAAGGCACTCCATGGCGTAACAGCTTTTCGATCACCTCGCCTGACATGGGCGCCCCCGAGTAGCTCACCAGTCTCAGGGTGCGGATCGTCTCGGCATTAAACGCTTCATGAGTCACCACGCGGGTAATTAAGGCAGGGTTCCACACCCATATCGTGACCGCTTCCTCTCGAGTCAGCTGCAGAACCGTCTTTTCATCGAATTCGGTCAGGTAAATGGAGCGTCCACCCGTATAAAGCGGGGTGTGGACTCCCCACAAGCGTCCCGATCCCCCGCTAAGAGGGCCGATTAAAAGCCGTGTGTCGTAGAGCCCATGGCCAGCGCGTTCGGCAATAGCCACCGAGTGAACGTGAAACCAATCCATGGGCGTGCGCTGGGAAATTTTCGGCACGCCCGTGGTGCCGCCGGTTGGCAACAACTCGTGCACCTCCAGCGGATCGGTTTTCAAATATCCCAGTGCGTTTTCCGGGTAGCGGGTAAAGATGGCTGGGTCAAAGTAATCGAGGAGCGATTCGCATCCCGCAGGCACCTCTTCGCCATCTTTGGGGAGCACCAAAATGCGCATGTTGGGAACCGCTTGCTTGGCCTCCAGATACCACTCGGCAAACTCTCGCCCATGCCACTCGGAAACAATCACCGCCACGGTGGGCCCCAGTTTCTTGATGACGCCCACCGTTTCGCTCTTCCCGAGGTCAACATTCAATCCTGCGTGCTTCATGCGCAGCTTGGAGGTTACGATGTCGAGGTACGCGCTTTCAATGGAGTTGGGGAGATGCGACACCATCACCGAGCCTCGCGGCACAGCGCGATCCAGCAGATGAAAAATCATGGCATTAACGTCACGATAGGCTTGCTGCCAGGTACGGCGGCGGAGACGGCCCGGTTCGACCCCATAGAATGTGTCCACAAACGCCTCGCGATCGCCGTAGAGATCGGCATTCCTCTTTAATAAGTCCCAATGCACCCAATCAAAGTGCCGGCCGCCCAATTCCCTGGAGCGCAACACCTGATCGAAGCGAAACAATGAATCGACGCTCATCCTTGTCCCTCCATCACTAAGAGTCCGGTATCGTCATAAGAACCTCGAAGCTTTCTCCGCGCACAGGACAAATTCCTGCCTGACCGCGCCTTCACGCAGGGATTCGTCAAAGTCAGGTTGACTGAAATGATAGAGCAGACGACTAACCCTTGACGACCGCAGTGGGACATTAG
>NZ_JABBVZ010000059.1 GCF_012933365.1 Sulfobacillus harzensis
GAAGAACCGCTCGACTTGCATGTATTAAGCACGCCGCCAGCGTTCGTCCTGAGCCAGGATCAAACTCTCCATGACTCATCTGTTACGACGTTGGTCGTTTGTTACGTTCGTTCATGTGGCATGATGATATAGTTTTCAAGGACCGGGTTTGCAATTGATGATTGTAACCGCCAGCACACCTGTTGTCAAGCGCCGGAGGTTTTTTCTCATTGCGTACTGCCGAAGCAGCAAAAGTTATAGTACCACCGTATCGTAAGCTTTGCAAGAGGAATGGAGCACCTTTTTTGGCAAACCCATTTTTAAACGGCCAACGACGCGCCATGACGGATGATATGTAGCCATCCCAATTTAGTCTTCCGTTTCGCAGGTATCCACCCATGATATGATAGCCATGACTTTTTTCTGAAGGACGGATTGCGATGGCCTTGATCTCAGTACAAAATGTCCGGGTTTCCGTCAGTGGAAAACCCATTGTCGACCACGTGACTTTCAACCTGTCGCCAGGCGATCGCATCGCCCTGGTAGGGCCGAACGGCATGGGAAAAACCACTTTTTTAAAAACATTAAGCGGCGAGATGGAACCGGATTCCGGCCGAGTGGAGATGGCCAAGGACATCCGCATCGTCCGTTTGGAACAATGGCAACCCAATCAACAACCCACCTTATACGAGACCGCATATCAAGCGAATCCGGAGGTATTGAAACTAGAGCAAGAGCTGAAGCATTTGGAAGCCGAAATGGCCGACCCTGCTAACGCCGATCGCCTTGAACAGCTAGTGGACAATTGGGGCAAACTCTCCGATCGTTTTCAAACAGCGGGCGGGTACGAGTGGGAATCCCGCGTCAAGGCGGGCTTGCAAAAACTGGGCTTCCTGCCTGAGCGATGGGCGGACTCCCCCAGGACGCTATCCGGCGGCGAGGCTCACCGCTTGTCCCTCTTGACCATGATTTTGTCAGGCGCACACGTGTGGCTCATGGATGAACCGACCAACCATCTCGACATTCAGACCATTGGCTGGTTGGAGGACATGGTCAAACAGTCTGCGGCAGCGATGATTATTGTGTCGCACGATCGGGCGTTTTTGGACCGTGTGGCCACCCGCACCATGAGTTGGGAGGATGGCTCGTTTTGGATCACCGGGGGCAATTGGACTCAATATCAACGGCTGCGCGAGGAACGACTCCGTCAAGAAGCCTTGCAGTGGCAACGGCAACAGGAGGAAGAACGCCGCTTACGTACCTACATTGATAAATGGCGATCAGGAACACGAGCTCGCCAGGCACAAAGTCGCCAAAAGAGGTTGGATCGATTGACCCAATCGACGGATCGTCCCGCGCCGCCGACCGCCGTGCGGTCCCTAGAGCTCACTCATCAGGCTCAAGAGCGAATAGGCCATTTGCCCGCCGTCAAGATTGACCATCTCGTTCTTACGCGCGGGGAGCGAAGCTGGCAGCCCGTTTCCTTGACCATTCCGCTCAATGCGCGATTCGCCGTGGTCGGTCCCAACGGGACGGGCAAGACATCGCTTTTGGAAGCCCTCATGTCGTCGCCAATGGTCCATTGGCATTCCGACGTTGTACCGGCTTATTTGGCTCAGACAGCAGTTCAAGACTTGCCCGAGGGCGTGATTGCGATGGACTATGCTTTTGACCTGGGCTGGGATCGGGAACAAATCTATTACCTAGGCGCTCGCTTCGGCATAACTCAAGAACTGTGGGAACAGCCCTTAGACACCTGGTCCGGTGGGGAGCGAGCTCGTCTGAAACTCTTGGAAACGTTGATGACGCCCGCTCAAGCACTCCTCTTGGACGAACCCACGAACCATCTCGATGTCCGCATGCGCGAAGCGTTAGAACGTCTTTTAGCGGAATATCCGGGCACGCTCATTATAGCGAGCCATGACCGGGCATTCCTCGAAAAGATTAGCACTCACACTTTATGGTCCACGGGAACTGAATTTATCTTCGAACGCATGCCCTATCGCATCGACCGACAGCCCCCGACCGGCAATTAAAAAGGCGCCTCCGTATCTCGGAGACGCCTGGACGTCACTAAAATTTCTCAGCCACAGCCTTCATCTGCATAAACAATAAGAGGTAATCCGGGCTCCCCGTCTTGGAATCTGTTCCCGACATATTGAATCCGCCGAACGGATGCGATCCGACGACCGCGCCGGTACATTTGCGGTTGATGTAGAGATTCCCCACCTCGAACTCTTCAGCGGCACGCTCAATCCGATCGCGTCGTTTGGAGTAGACCGATCCTGTCAGGCCAAACTCCGTGTCGTTCGCAATCTCCAGCGCCTGATCAAAATCGCGGGCTCGAACGAACGACAGCACTGGCCCAAAAATTTCCTCCTGCTCCAGCTTGGATCCCGGTGCGACCTCAGAAAAAATGGTTGGCTCTAGATAGTAGCCTTTGTCGCGTGGCGCGCCGCCACCGGCAACCAGCTTGGCATGCTCGCGGCCCCAGTCGATATAGGTCTGAATTTTCTTGAAGGCGCGCTCGTCAATAACCGGCCCCATCTGGTTTTGATAATCCTCAGCAGGACCCACGTTCAGCTCGCGGGTCAATTCCAAAACCCGGTTTAACACCTGGTCGTACACGCTGTCGACAACAATCGCCCGGGAACACGCCGAGCATTTTTGGCCTTGAAATCCGAAGGCTGACTGTACAATGCCAAGCGCTGCCGCCTCCAAGTCGGCCGTCTCATCCACAATCACGGCGTCCTTGCCGCCCATCTCGGCCACAACCCGCTTAATCCAGCGTTGGCCATTCTGATGTTCAGCAGCCAAGCGATTGATGCGCAGTCCCACTTCTTTTGACCCCGTGAAGCTCACGAAACGGGTCAAGGGGTGGGTTACCAAATGATCGCCGATAACCCCACCGTCGCCCGGCACGAAGTTTAAGACACCGGCCGGGATACCGGCCTCCTCCATGATTTCTACAAACTTGGCAGCAATAACGGGAGTAGGGCTGGCCGGCTTTAACAAAATCGGGTTGCCGGCGACCATGGCAGAACTGCTCATGCCGGTTAAAATGGCTAACGGAAAGTTCCAAGGAGGGATTACCGCCCCAACACCCAAGGGAACATAAAAAGCCACATCCTCTTCACCGGGAAGGGGTGTGGTGGGAACCGGTCCGGACAACCGTTGCATCTGTCGGCCATAGTACTCCAAAAAGTCGATGGCTTCCGCAACATCACCATCGGCCTCGGCCCAAGTCTTGCCCGCCTCATAGACTTCCCATGCCGAAAGTTCAAACTTGCGCCGGCGCATGATGGCCGCCGCCTTGAATAGGTACCGCGCTCGGGCTGGTCCCGGTACCCGCTTCCACTCGCGAAAAGCTTCCCAACCAACTTTTAGCGCTTCGTCAATATGTTCCTTGGTGGCTTTGGCGACCCGGCCGACAACTTGCTCGGGGTTTCCCGGATTAATCGATACAATCTCTTCGGGAGTCGCCTGGTGAACCCCACCGATAAGAAGGCTGTATGTCTGTCCCAGGTGAGCCTTGACATACGCCAATGCCTCTTCCATTTGGCGACGGTTGGCTTCCTGAGTAAAATCGGTTAGTGGTTCACTGCGGTAGGGATCAATTGACATGGTACTGCCTCGCTTTCGTAAAATGTCGCACCTAGCATGCCCCAACTCTAAGACTGCGTTGCCATTGTTCTAGAATTTGAGGTGCGGCCCGGTCTAGCCGACGAGCACGTCCGCCAATAACAAAGGCATGCTCCGTGACACCCTCAATCGCGACCAGTTCCGGTGCAGACGGGGCGGCTACACGATAGTGAAAGACCGCACGGGTCGGGGTCACTGTCTCCAGCGCCACGCTCAGACGGACCGTATCGCCGGGGTGCAATGTATGATGAAATGCTGCATTGGCCGACTTGACTAACAGCTCAATCCCTTGAGGACGTAAAACCTCATAGTAGTCCAGCCCATGGTTCTTCAACCAGGTGATTCGCCCTTCAGAAAACCAGTCGAAGACGCGGGCATGATAAATAATGCCAGCCGCGTCGCACTCCGCCCAGCGAACGACGCTCTGCCACTCAGAAATGGCCATAAGTACCTCCTCACGGCCTTAATCATAACAAAAAACCGCCCTAGCGGACGGTGCAAACTTTATGGTAGCCCCAAGCGGATTCGAACCGCTGTTTCCGGAATGAGGGTCCGGCGTCCTAGGCCTCTAGACTATGGGGCCGTGGCTGGGGGACCAGGATTCGAACCTGGGCGAGATGATCCAGAGTCACCTATGCTACCGCTACATCATCCCCCAACAAGCAGAATTCATTATATCGGCTTCGTCCGACCGAATCAAGTCTCTGGCGCTAACAAATTCAGGATGTCCGTCGTCACTTGAGTATGGAAAGGCGACAACGTAGACTATAGGATAGAAGGGAGAGTCTCGGCAATGGCAAAATCATCTCGACCTTGGTATGGTCGCGACTTTGGTCTAGGCTTTCGCATGGCAGTGACGATGTTTCTATTGTTTGCCCTGTACGCTCTTTTCATCGTGCTGTTGTGGCGACTTCGAGTCCCATGGCCGACGCTGATCGTGATCATGGTGATTGTCGCGCTGTCGCAGAGCTTTCTGTCCGATCAAATTGTGCTATGGGCTAGCGGTGCTCGAATCTTGCGTTCTAGTGAGGCGCCGGAACTGCACAAAATCATTAGCCGCTTAGCGCAGTTGGCCGATTTGCCCACCCCCAAATTGGCATGGGTCAATAGCCGCATGCCGAATGCTTTTGCCATCGGTCGAACTCCCAAATCGGCCGTAATTGCGGTGACTCGGGGACTCATGGAACGACTCAACGCTGAAGAGGTGGAAGCGGTACTGGCGCACGAATTGACCCACATTAAGAATCGTGATGTGGCGGTGATCAGCATTGCCAGCTTCTTTGCCATGGTTGCGTCGTTCATTGTCCAACAGTTTTTCTTTATCGGCTTTAGCATGGAGGATCGCGACAATCGCAACGGTGGTGGTCAAGCCGTTATCGTTGTCTGGCTGGCCTCGCTGGTTGTCTGGGCGATAAGCTATGTGCTGATTCGCACGTTATCGCGGTACCGGGAATATGCGGCGGACCGGGGCTCTGCTATACTGACCGGCCACCCAGGATATCTCGCCAGTGCGCTGGAGAAAATCCAATCGTCCATGCGTACCGTCCCCACCCGGGATTTGCGTCAAGCCGAATCGATGAATGCGTTTTATATCTTTCCTGCCATTCGCAAAGACAGCGTCATGGAAATCTTTTCCACACACCCCACCTTGGAGCATCGTATTCGTCAACTGGAGAAGATTCAACAGCAGATGGAGAAGAAATAGGGGAGGTGTCCCGTGGGATTATTCGATACATTGTTCGGCCGAACCCGAATGACGCCCGGCAAGACCGATCAGCTCTTTGCCCTGTCAACCGCTCAATTGGACATTGAGGCTAAGCTGGACAGCCCCTATGGAGAGCGGGCCGCATTGGTTCTTAGAGCGGTGGACAACTCGTCCTATGATGCGTTGCAAAAAGAGATGAACGATCTGTTATCCATGAATGGCCGGGATTTTACCGCGCATGTCACGGCCCAAACGGACAATATGGGGTTTCATTGGCTCATCTTCCGCGGCCCCAACCTCGAAGACGCCATCAATGGGCTGCACATGGCCGCAGACTTGCTCAAGCAGGCTGGCTATTCCGATAGCCTCCTGGCCGCCATGTTTCGATTTGGCGATTGGTACTTAATTTATAGCTACCGCCGGGCTTCCTTTTACCCGTTCATGCCAACGGGCTCGAGCCGGCGCAATGAAAGCCGGGAGTTCCGTATCCGGCAAACACTGGACGGAGCGTTGCCAATAGAAAAGGACCCCGAGCGGTGGTACCCGCTTTGGGATCCTCCCATTTAGGTTAGGCCGGGTCGGAAAACAGCCGTTTAGCTTCTTCCAAGGTGGTGTCGGAAGCTGGCAAAATCAAGTCGGATTCCACCAAGTGCGCTGGATCCAGCGGCTCGCCCTGCCGCACCACCTCCGCCGTCTCGGTCAATAGCGAATGAAAACGGTCCGCCTGATCGAGCGATAGCGCCTCCATTAAGGCATCGTCCAATTTCTTCAGAGTCTCTAACGTGGACCCATCCACACGGTATTGGCCTTCAGAGAGAATACGCACAATCATTGATTCTCTCCTTGGCCCAATTCTGCCTTGAGCTTGGCCAACTCATCGGACACGCCCGATGAAGACTTCAACTTGTTCAGCTCGTCGCGGATTGAATCGCCGCTGCTGGGCAGCGCATCGTTTTGAAAAGCGGGGTTGTCCGCCAAGGCATCAATGGCCGAGGCCCGGGCCTTCATGCTCTCTGTTTTGTCCTGGGCTCGTTGCAGCGCCATGTTGACGTCCGCCATATCCTCGCCCAGGCCGGTAAAGGCTTCGCCAATTTTTACCTGAGCCTGTGCGGCGGAGTATTGCGCCTTGATCACTTCCTTCTGGGTGCGGAACGATTCCACTTTAGCCTGCAACTTTTGTTGCAAATCAGTTAGCCGTGCTTCCTCGCGGGCCAAGTCGTCAATCTGTGTTTGCAATTGGGCAATTTGCGCCGCCATGCCTTGTTTTCGGGTTAGCGCTTCTTGGGCCAGGTCGTCACGATTGGCGCGCACGGCATCACGAGCGTCTTCGTCGTACTGCTTAACGGACTGCTCCAACCGACTTACCTGAAGCTCCAAGCGCTTCTTCGAGGTAACCACCTCGGCGATCCCACGGCGAATGTTCTGCAACTGCTCGACCTGTTTTTGGTACGAATACTCGAGAGTCTCGCGTGGATCCTCCGCCTTGTCCAACACCGTGTTGACCTTTGACTTAAAAATGGTGGAAACGCGCGCCATCAGTCCCAATGAAAAAGCCCCCTCTCTATGCGATCAGTATATTCCGCCATAAAAATCCTTGTCAAAAAGGGATTCAAACTGGCCACACTATGCCCGAGGAGGTGTCCTCAATGGCGTTGATTCAGTGCGATGTCACGGGATGCCGATTTAATGGCCAACGCCGCTGTACTCTGGGTGAAATTTCGGTCGGGCCCGGTCCCGTTGGCATTGTCCCGGAAGTGTTGGGACACGACTCCTCTTACTACGATGGCCAGCTTCGCGCTGGCTATGCAAGCGAGTTCGAAGCCTATGCAGAGTACGCCGAGACCCACCCGGAAGCTGTGGGTTCTGGTGCGCTATGCGAAAGCTATGAACCACAATAGTTGGGGCGGGCATAAGCCCGCCCTCTCACGATCGGTCGGAGAATAAAATGGAATCCTCGGTCTTCAGGTTGGCCTTCTGGCTCGCAGCGTGAATGAAGCTTTGGAATAACGGGTGCGGCCGGGTTGGCCGAGACTGAAACTCCGGATGGAACTGCGTACCGACAAACCAAGGGTGGTCGATGAGCTCAACAATTTCCACTAAGCGGTTGTCCGGGGACAGCCCCGACAATACCATCCCCGCGTTTTGCAACGCCTCGCGATAGGCATTATTGAACTCAAAACGGTGCCGATGCCGCTCAAAGATGAGTGTTTCGTCGTAGATTCCCTGCACCTTGGTTCCCAAGGTCAGCGAACAAGGATAACTTCCCAAACGCATGGTTCCGCCCATGTCCTCCACCGTTTGCTGTTCCGGCATCAAGTCAATCACGGGATAGGGGGTATCGGCCACAAACTCGGTGGAGTTCGCGGCTGCCAGGCCCGCACGGTGGCGAGCCACTTCGATAACTGCTGCCTGCATTCCCATACAAATGCCGAAGAAGGGGATGTTCTGGTTCCGGGCATATTCAATAGCTAAAATCATGCCCTCGACCCCACGATATCCAAACCCACCGGGCACCAGTATCCCATCGACCCCTGCCAAGTGGGCGGAAGCTCCATCGGATTCCAACATCTCTGAATCAATCCAACGGAGGTTCACGTGGACGCCGTTAGCTATGCCCCCATGGGTCAAGGCTTCGGCGACCGATAAATAGGCATCGTGAAGATTTACGTACTTACCAACGATGGCAATTTCCACGTCTCCCTGGCTTGCCCGTGCACGATCCACCAACATGCGCCACTCTTCCAGTTGTTTGGGCCCTGCCGAGAGCCCGAGGCGCGCCACAACAATGTCATCAAGGCCTTCATCGGCTAACATCAGGGGTAACTGGTAAATGGAATCCGCATCCACGTTCTGGATCACCGCACGCCGGTCCACATCACACATTAAGGCAATTTTGTCCCGCATCTCCCGCGACAGAGGCCGCTGGGTGCGGCAGACAATCACATCGGGTTGAATGCCGATGGAGCGTAATTCTTTGACAGAATGCTGCGTCGGCTTGGTTTTTGCTTCGCCGGCAGCGCTTAAGTACGGTACCAACGTCACATGAATGTACATGACCGATTCTCGGCCGATGTCCGACCGCATCTGGCGAATGGCCTCTAAAAAGGGCAAGCTTTCGATGTCCCCAACTGTGCCGCCGATTTCCACAATGACCACATCGGCTCCGCTCGCCTCTGATACGCGATGAATGCGTTCCTTAATGGCATTGGTAATATGGGGAATGACTTGGACCGTGCCGCCCAAAAAGTCGCCCCGGCGCTCCTTGGAAATGGTCGACCAGTAGATGCGGCCCGTGGTGACATTGTTAGCTTGGGAAAGATTGATATCCATGAAGCGTTCATAGTGCCCCAAATCCAGGTCGGTTTCCGCCCCATCCTGGGTGACGAACACCTCACCGTGCTGTAACGGCGACATGGTACCGGGATCAACATTAATATAGGGATCGAGCTTAAGTGCGGTCACTCGTAGGCCTCGAGTCTTCAAAATTCGTCCGAGTGAGGCCGCCGTAATCCCTTTGCCCAATGACGAGACCACGCCTCCGGTTATAAAAACGTACTTGGCCATCCTGATCCTCCCACGTTAGTATGTCAAAGGTTCGCGTCCTGAAGCGGTAAAAATGGAGAAGGAGTCCGAACGGGGTTAGCCGTCGTCCTCCTCAAGGTCTTCCGCATCATCGTCGTCATAGCCTCCGCGGTCGCGTCCTGTTGCGCCGTGGCGGCCCGGCGCTCGGGGCTGCCAATCCTTCAGACCCCACATGGAGCCACCGCGGTACTGAAAGCGGGAGTCTAGGTTGATGTCCGTATAAATTCTAGCTGCTACCTTGGGTTCCCGATCGATTCCCAGACGGAGCAGCGTTTCGTCAAGCAAATCCTGAACATCCATCGGCTGCCCTTGTTCCTTCAACACGGTATAGGCGGCGTCTGTCGCTCTCATCGGTCATCCCATCCTCAAAAAGTTTCCCACGTATTATACCACTCGCAGCGAAAATTCCTCCCCCATTTGGACGGTTTTTCCAACTTCCTCAATTTGCCATATTTCGCCGTGTAGACCCTTCATTCGATAAAATTCTCCCTATATTCTTGACCCATTCAGTTCTTCGCCCGTAAACTGAATCATATAATATGTGCGCCGAATCCTTGCTGCAGCAGGGTACGGGGGATCCTAAAGACGTCGTCTTTAGGTGGTGAATCCGGCGCTTTTGCGTCGGTAGGGGGCTCCTTCTCCCCCGAACCACGGGTCATGCCGCTACTAACCTCGGAGGCAGTTAACCAGAAGGAAGGACGAGTTACTGTTGTCGAAGACAAACCGTCGAGTATCACCGGTCTTGGCAGGATTGGCTGTTCTTGCGGTTCCTGTACTGTCGCAAACGGTGGCCCAGGCCGCCCGATTTCCCATTATTCATTTTGGTAGTCACGGACCTGCGGTGAAAACTGCGGAATCCCAGCTTCAGCATCTCGGGTATTATCACGGCGCCATCGACGGGGCATTTGGGCCCCTAATGTTAAACGCCGTCAAGGAGTTCCAGGGTCATTACGGACTCGCCCAAGACGGGGTCGTCGGGCCTCTTACCTGGGAAAAATTGAGCGCGGCCGTGTCAACCCCGGATAGCACCACGTCGAATGCGTCACCCCAGTTTGAGTCCGCACCGGAGCCGTTGCTGAAGTACGGCATGCGCGGAACAGCTGTTCAACACCTGCAGAAACTTCTGGATCAACACGGCTATCATCTAGCCACGGACGGCGTATTTGGCCCCTTAACGTATGGAGCCGTGCGCAACTTCCAAGCCTCACGCGGTTTGGCGGTCGACGGCATCGTCGGCGCCGCAACATGGAAGGCGCTGACGGCCACTGAAAACCAGGTCGCAGCGCCAATGGAAGCGGCTCCAGCCAGCTATCCGCCTGGCTATCTCCATGAAGGGGATCGGGGATCGTCGGTCGCGACCCTACAGCGAGATCTTACCCGCTTGGGGTACAACACCTACGGCGTGGATGGCATATTTGGGCCTGATACCTACCGCGCATTGGTCGCCTTTCAATCGGCTCACCATTTGCCTGCTCACGGCCTTGTGGGTGAGTTAACTTGGCACGCTTTAGACACGGCACTGGCCTCGAGCAAGGCCCAGTCAAGCAGCACCACCACCATCGCGGGCAACAACACCTTGGCTGATCGCGGCACAACATCGCCAACTGCCGATGCCATCGTCGGCTTGGCTCTCAAATACCGTGGCGCCGCCTATGTGTATGGAGGCGCCAGTCCACAGACGGGCTTCGATTGTTCCGGATTTGTGCAGTGGGTCTATGGCCAATTTGGCATTTCCTTGCCGCGCACCTCGTACGCGCAATGGAATGTCGGCACGCATGTAGCCTACGACAATCTCCAACCCGGCGACTTAGTGTTCTTCACCACTGAGGGCGTTTTTGCCAATCATGTTGGGATATACATTGGCAACGGCAACTTCATTTCCGCTGCCACCCCCGGTCAGGGCGTGGTTGTGCAAAGTTTGTCCGATCCCTACTTTGCCCATGCCTATGACGGCGCGACGCAAATTATTAACAATTAGCCATTCTGTGAGGGAGGAAGTCGGGATGGGACACCGGCGGCGCATCACCAGCGAGCCTCGCCCTCTCTCTCCCTTACACCAAGACGGGGCCGTCTCAAAAGGTATGTCGGCAGTGATGCCGTCCCTAAAATGTGCCTATTTTACCCCGCGTAGTGGAGGAAGTAGGTCACTTTCCTCCGCGTTTTTAGGGGTCAAGTGGGAGAAAATTTTAGGGCCAAAGCCTTTTGAGACAGCCCCGTCTTCTTTTGCCAACCTTTAATACATCTCTTAATGATGGAGGACGATGCACCCTTGGTAACAAGCCGCAGCCCGATACAATCGCCCAAAAGCGCCCCAGGTCCTCGACTTCGGGCCAATCCTGTGGGTCTGGGCCGCCTGTTGATTCTTGTTCTCACCATGGGACTCCTGTCCTTAGGCCAGGGGTTCTTCTGGTGGATGGGACTTTTGCTCTTAGCCCTAATTTTGTTGGCGGCCAGCCGCCAGGGAGCCTGGTGGGCCCCCTGGGCCTCGTCCGCGGGCCTCCTGGCGCTGGCCTTCTGGCACCGACACGTCCTCGCGCCCTGGATGGCCATTGTTATCCTGGTTATCGGCGCTTTGGGCTTCGCCCTAGGTCTCTTGAACCAACGTCCCGATTAGTGCCCTTGGAATGTGGGACGGCGCTTCTCCATGAACGCTCGCAGCCCTTCGAGGGCATCAGCTGTCATCATCAGCTTTTGAATGGCCGCCGTCTCTCGATCTTGGCTGTCAGCCCCCGGATCGGCCAACAAGGTTTTAATGGCTTGGAGCGCCAAAGGCGGTAAACTCGCCAGCCGATCGGCAACATTCAACGCCGTATCCACCAGCAGCTGGGGGTCGACCACCTGATCGACCAAGCCAATGCGATACGCTTCTTTAGCGTCAATGGGATCGCCCGTGAGAAGCAGGCGCCGTGCGTGAGCCATACCAACCAAGCGCGGCAACCGAACGGTGCCGCCCCATCCGGGAATGATTCCCAGATTGACCTCCGGTTGTCCGAAGCGGGCTTTCACGGATGCCAACCGAATGTCGGCTGCCATAGCTAGTTCATTGCCGCCACCGTAGGCGACGCCGTTGATGGCGGCCACAATGGGCAGCCGACTTGATTCAAGGCGCCGATACAGTTCCGCGCCTTTTCTCATAAAATCTGGTAGGCCGCCGCCGAGTTTCATAAATCCTTGAATGTCGGCGCCAGCCGCAAAGGTCATCCCGTGCCCGGTTATGACCACAGCACGCAGGGCATCACCCACCTCAGCCGCGGTCAGCAATTGTTCCATCGTCTCTAGCACTTCAAAGCTAATAGCATTGACGGGCGGATTGTTGAGAGACCATAAAGCCACCCCGTCCCGCTCATTGACCTCAACAACGCTCATGAATTCCCTCCAGCGCGTGCATTGACATGGACAAGATACCCCTGCCCGGTCTTCACTCCTAGTTGCCCTCGCTCCACATGCCGTCGAAGCGAATCGGGCGGTTGAAAACGCGGCCCCACCGTAGCGGCCAACCCCTCGAGATCCTTCAAGACCTGATCCAATCCGCGGCTGTCGGCCCACATGAGCGGTCCAATCTTAATCCCCGCGCCCGCCCGCATGGCAATATCGACATCTTCAGGCGAGGCAATGCCTTCATCGACCAAGCGCACGCTTTCCAAAAATGTGGCCAACGAAAACCGCAATATCAGTTCTTGTTCCAGTTTTTCATCCATGCGCCTTGAATCCCCCTTTGGATAGTCGCCAGTGTCAGCGATAGGAGTAAAAGCCTTGGCCACTCTTTAAGCCCAAATGGCCTTCACGCACCCGTTCCTCCAATTGCGGACCTGGCTCAAACCGCTCCCCGTAGGCGTTTGTCAGGGTCCGTGCCACCTCCAAGGCGACGTCCAACCCCAGCGCATCCGCCAGCACAAACGGCCCCATGGGGGCCAGTCCTGCTCGGGTCACAACCTGATCAATGTCGGTAAAGGGGATGTCGGTCTCATGTTGAAAGCGCAAGACCTCCGCCATCGACGCCATAAGGACGCGGTTGACCACAAACCCCGGGCATTCCTTCACCGTCACCGGGATTTTCCGAATCTCCTCGGCGAAGCGGCGCAAAGTTTCTAGAGTCTCCTCACTGGTTTCCCGCCCCGCAATCACCTCGATAAGTTTCATCATGTGGGCAGGGAAGAAGAAATGAAAACCCGCCACTCGATCGGGGCGTCCTGTCACGCTGGCCAACTCCGATATGCTAAGCGCCGAAGTATTAGACACAATCAAGGATAGCGGCGGCAGAACCTGATCGAGCTCTTGAAAGACACGTTTTTTAAGATCCATTTTTTCCGAGACAGCCTCAATCACGAGAGACACCTCGCGCAAATCGCCGTTGTCCGTGGTGAACGTGATGTAAGACTGTCGCTTTTCGGCATCTTCGGGCGTCATGCGTCCCCGGTTGACCCGGGTCTGAAAAAGGTCGGCAATATGCTCTTGAGCCTTCTTCAGCACGGCCTCGGACACATCCTTAACAACGACCGGTATGCCGGCCGTGGCGATGACATAGGCAATATCGGCGCCCATGGTCCCGGCACCGATGACGGCGGCACGTTTAATGTACATGTCCCACTCCCCTTGATGACGTGTTGGCGTCAGTATATCGCCGGAAGACAATATTTGTCAACGACAAGTTTTTCTTACCCCGGCGCAAATGCTATGATGACAAATAAATGGGAGAAGAGATCGATGGACCAGTCGGATATTCCCGCCTTCGTCAACGAGATTCAACGACTTTTTCCACGCATCATGCGTTACCTGGAGGCAGAAGCTACCCGTGAGCTCATTGGCCTGGAGGTAACGCCGGCCCAGATGAATGCGTTGGTTGTCCTGTATGAGCCGCAAAATCTTCCGATGGGTGAGCTGGCCGATCAACTGGGGCTTACCGAGAGTGCCGCCACGCGGTTGGTTGACCGCCTGTTGCGTATGAATCTGGTTCGGCGCGACCGCGACGAGGTGGACCGACGGGTGGTACGCGTGCGACTCTCGTCCTATGGGCGCCAATTGGCCGATTTAGTGTTTAAACGACGCGAAGAGCAGTTTACACGGTTTGCGGTCCGATTGTCGGCGGGAGAGCGTCAACATCTCATCCAGGGCCTGTCCGCGTTGTTGGCCGTCTTTCAGGACTTGGAACACGAGCAGCGGGGCACTCAGACCGTATTCCCCGAGCCCTAACTTTTTGTTACAATATTGGGTAACTGAAGGAGGATGTTGCATGATTACGTTGACCCAAGACGCTGTCCAGAAAGTGCAAGAGTTCATGGCGTCCAAAGATCGCCAGGATTTGGCCCTTCGGATCTATATCTCCAAGGGCGGTTGTAGTGGGTTCAGCTATGGCATGGCACTGGATGAACCCCAGCAAGACGATGCCCAGTACGAATTTGGCCCGGTCCGTGTGGTCATTGATCCTAACAGCGCGCCGCTGTTAGAGGGCATCGAGGTGGACTACGTCAATTCGTTGATGGGCGGCGGTTTCTCTATCAACAACCCTAATGCCGTAGCGTCTTGCGGATGCGGCCACTCCTTCCGCACTAAGGATCAAAAGGGTGCGCCGGCTGCTTGCAGTCATTAAAGAGAAATAGGGGCTGACTCAAAAGGCCTTTGCCCTAAAATTTTCTCCCACTTGACCCCCGAAAACAGGGAGGAAGATGACCCGCTTCCTCCACTAACCGGGGCAAAACGGGCACATTTTAGGGACGGCATCACGGCCCAGGTACCTTCTGAGTCAGCCCCTTTCTATGATGTTGCCCTGTCCCGTCCCATAGGATGGTATAATGGGCGCTCAGGCAGGTTTTAGGAATAGCGAGGTTTCAAGCGTGACCCATCCCGATCCGAGCCGATCCAATGCCCGAACCACCATTCTCACCATCGTCATCGCCCTTGTCATTGCACTTGTGGTCCGGTCCTTCGTCGTCGAAACCTTCTCCGTTTCCGGCAATTCCATGCGGCCTACCTTCCACAACGCTGATCGGGTTCTGGTCGACAAGCTCGCTTATCTTTGGAGTCAGCCGCGGACGGGTCAAATTATTGTCTTTCAAAGCCCTGAGGATCCCACCCAGGACTGGATTAAGCGCGTTATCGGGGTTCCCGGAGACACGGTGAGCATTCGAAACAACGTCGTCTACATTAACGGCAAGCGATATCCGGAACCCTTCTTAAAATACCGCCACTCTATCAACGTGCCCCCAACCAAAGTGCCAACCGGGTACCTGTGGGTTTTAGGGGATAATCGTCCCGTCAGCGACGACAGCCGCTATTGGGGGCTGCTTCCCGAATCTCGCGTGAAGGGACAAGCTATATTGCAATGGTGGCCCTTACGCAAGCTACATTGGCTATCACAGTAATATACCTTAGCCCCAGCTATTTCCCCACCCCCAAGATGAGGCACTTGAGGTACCGAGACTCGGGCAGAGCCGGCAAAATGGGGTGGTCAGGACCCTGTCCCCGAATTTCTACAATTCGGACGGCCCGATGTGCGTCATGGGCTGCGGCTTGAATAACCTGGATGAAATCGGGTTCGGAAAGGTGATACGAACAGCTTGATGTGATCAGAAACCCACCGGGTCGGATCAGCTTAATACCGCGCAAATTAATTTCTTTGTACCCCTTGATGGCTTGTGGCACGCTTTGCTTGGACTTTGTAAAGGCCGGCGGGTCTAATATCCCCAAATCGTACTGCGGTCCCAAGTCACTCTCCCGCCGAAGCCAATCAAAGGCATTTTCTGCAACAAAGCGCGTCCGCTGCTCCACCCCATTGATGGCCGCGTTGGAATTGGCGCGGTCGACAGCTTCGGGGTCAATGTCGATGCCCACCACCGATTCGGCGCCATGCAGCGCCGCCGCCAATCCAAAGGCGCCCGTGTGTGAAAAGGCATCGAAGACACGCCGCCCTCCGGCCAGAGCCGCCACCTTCCCGCGGTTTTCGTACTGGTCCAAAAAGTGGCCTGTCTTTTGCCCACCGAGAAGATCGACTTCAAGTCGGACGCCATGCTCGTGAATTTCCACCGGAGAGGTAAGTTCCCCCCAAACCAGGCGATTTTCGCGCGGCAGCCCTTCCCGGTCACGCACACTTAAATCACCATGCTCGTATATACCCACCGGCTTGTACACGTCCGTCAAGGCCTGCCAAATCGTTGCAAGGAACGGTAACAAACCAAGGCTGGTGACTTGCGCGACCAGCATGGGACCGTACTTGTCCACAATCAACCCCGGAATGCCATGCGCTTCTGAATGAATCACCCGAAAGGCATCCCGGCCGCCGGCAACCACCTGCCGCAGATCGGCTGCGTCCCGCACCCGTTGGCGAAACAGATCGTCGGTAACCGTAGTCTGCGCGCCCCAGGCGACAACACGCACCGCAATCATCGAACGCGGGTTGAAGAATCCCTGTCCCAGAACCTTGCCTTCCCGGGTTTTGACCTGAACCACACTGCCCGGTTGGGCTGAAGTCGGTTCCAATTCGGTACGGTATATCCACGGTGAGCCTTTGAGCACACGATGTGGGCCTGACTTCAAGACCACGGTATCCACCAATAAATCCCTCCCTGCCAATTGTAACCGTTTCACACCCAGAACAGACGGCTGGCATCTTGCGCCCGCCGATATATAACAGTATGGTTATATTGTTTGGCTCAAGGGAGGCATGCATGGAACTTCAGGAGCTCGCGCAGGGGCTTAAGGCACTCTCAGACCCCACTCGGCTTAAAATCGTCGCGCTTCTTCGCGTCCGTGCGCTTTGCGTCTGTGAATTGGTTCCCCTATTCAACATTTCTCAACCGGCGATCTCGCGCCATATGCGCCGCTTACGGGATGCCGGACTCGTACAGGAGACCCGCCGAGGTCAATGGGTGTTCTATTCTCTCAATACCGAACAACTGACCACTCTCGCGAATGCCATCGGCCATTTGCCGGACTTCCGCCAGGAGTTACAGCAACTTCCCGGAGAGCCTCTGATGTGCACTCCGGCAGGGGACACCCACCTATGACACAATTGCTGGCGGTTCTCATTTTTGTGGCCACCCTGGTTCTGGTCATCTGGCAGCCCCGCGGGCTCGGCATTGGCTGGACAGCCGTAGGTGGCGCGGCGCTGTCCCTGATTGTCCGCGTCGTGACACTTCAAGATGTGTGGGCGGTCACACGCATTGTTTGGGACGCCACCCTAACCTTTGTCGCCATCATCATCACGTCCACCATCTTGGACCGTATTGGCTTCTTTGAGTGGGCGGCGTTGAAAATGGCTCGGGCTGCCCACGGCGACGGGCGGAGGGTCTTTGTCTATGTCATCGTGCTAGGCGCCATTGTGTCAGCTTTTTTTGCCAACGACGGAGCCGCGTTAATCCTCACGCCAATTGTGTTGGAGAAAGTCAAGCTGTTGAAGTTTGATCTCAAGAAGACCCTGCCGTTCGTGATGGCAAGCGGGTTCATTGCCGACACCACCTCGCTCCCGCTGGTGGTGAGCAACCTCGTCAACATTGTGTCGGCGGACTATTTCCACGTCGGCTTTGTCACCTATGCCATCCACATGCTGGTGCCGGATCTGTTTTCGTTCGCGGCCAGTCTTTTGGTGCTGTATCTCTTCTTTTACCGAGACATTCCGGTTCGCTACAATCCTGAGGATGTCTCCGATCCGGAATCGGCTATCCGCAATTACACCATGTTTCGCTTGTCTTGGCTAATTCTCGGAATCCTAATGGTGGGCTACATCCTCACCGAATTGCTGCACGTCCCCGTATCATTGGTAGCCGGTGTCATCGCTATGGTATTTTTAATTGTTGGCACTCGTCAGCGCGCTATTCAACCATGGCATGTGGTACGGGATGCCCCGTGGTCCATCGTCGCCTTTTCCATTGGCATGTACGTCGTCGTCTATGGACTGCGAGACGCCGGGCTCATTGTGGTCTTGAGCCGGCTGGTTCACCACACGGCCGCCGGTGGATTGTATGTCGGCACAGTCGGGATGGGAGTCATCGCAGCCATTTTATCTAGCATCATGAATAACATGCCCACGGTCATGATTGATGCGTTAGCCATTCACGCCGCCCACGTTGCCCCAACCATGGAACGGTCCATGGTATATGCCAACGTCATCGGCTCGGACTTGGGGCCTAAAATCACGCCCATCGGCTCGCTGGCCACCTTGCTCTGGCTGCATGTGCTGGGGACACGGGGAATTCGCATCACCTGGGGACGCTACATGAAAACCGGCATCATCCTCACCATCCCAACACTCATCATCACACTGAGCGGATTATATCTTTGGACCACGTTCATCGGATCCTAAAGGAGGACACCCATGCGGAACGATAAACCGATTCTTTATTTCCTCTGTACCGGCAACTCCTGCCGCAGCCAAATGGCGGAGGGCTGGGCTCGCCATCTCGGCCAGGAGCGGGTCGAGGCTTATAGTGCGGGCCTTGAAACTCACGGATTGAACCCGCGGGCGGTTGTGGTCATGCAAGAAGCGGGCGTCGACATTTCCGACCAGGAGTCTAAACTCATCGACCCCGACCTTCTGCATCGCGCAGACTACGTGATTACGCTCTGTGGAGACGCCCGCGACACCTGTCCGGTAACCCCACCGGAAGTCACGCGACTGCACTGGGGCTTCCCTGACCCGGCACGGACGGAGGGGACAAACGCTGAGATTATGGCCCAATTCCGCCATGTGCGGGATGGGATCCGCGACCGTGTGGCGGAGTTTCTTCGCGAAATTGTCCGCTGAGGGGAGGGCGTATGCAGCGGATACTAGTCATGGGCGTATCATCCGGTGCCGGAAAATCCACTTTTGCTCGTCGTCTGAGTCTCCGCACCGGACTCCCCGTCTATCATCTGGACGCGATCTTTTGGCAGCCTGGCTGGGTCGAGTTAAGCCGTGACGAATTTTACCAGCGCCAAGCCGCCATCGCGGCCCAAGATGCGTGGATTATCGAAGGCAATTACACCAGCGTTGGCTACGAGATGCGCCTTGCCCGGGCTGATGCCATCATCTACTTGGAAGTCAGTCTTGTCCGATGCCTCTATCGGATCTATAAGCGCAGGATTCAATACCGCAACACGACCCGTCCGGATATGGGACCTGGCTGTCCAGAAAAGGTGGACTGGGCCTTTCTGCGCTTTATCCTCACCACCTACCACCGACGACGGAAAGAGATTGCGGCGCGGCTTGCCGCCTTTCAATCCATCAACCCCGCCAACCAGGTCATTTGGTTGCGGGGTTCACGACAGATTGAATCATTTTGGGAAAACTTTCCTGCCGGCGAGGACGCGGGGGACTCCATGTTGCCGTAGGCGTGGTTCCGCCCTAAACCTCACTGGCCTGCAGGCGATTCCCCGTATTTCCGTGTTCGGCTGCGGACGCGGTCCAAAAATTGACCAAGCGGAGGGAAATAAGGGGCTGTATCATCCCCCATGGAAAGATGACTTCCCTCCGGACACACTACCACCTGGGCGTCCGGGACTTTGATCAAGCCTCAACCGGAACTCGGTCCGACCGGATGAGCTCAGCTGACGTCCTCAGGCGCGCCAAGGTCTCGTCACGGCCTAACAGAGCAACGAGCTCAAAGAGTCCGGGTCCCACGGTCCGCCCCGTCACGGCAAGTCGCGTCGGATGAATCAATTCTGCCCGCTTGATGGAAAGCTCCCCGCTAAGGGTGTCGTAGGCGCTCAACAGGATATCATGATCCCAAGCGGTCAATTGCTCCAAGCGCTCAACCAACGCCTCCAACCGCTCCACCACATGGCCGCCGAAGTGCTTCTGAACACCCTTGGACTCATAGGTGCTAGGCCGCTCATAAAAGAAGCGCATGGATTCCGCCAACTGGACCAAGGTGAAGGAACGCTCGCGAGACAACGCGACCACGGCATGAAAATCCGGTCCCTGGCTCGTGTCATAGGTGATAAAGGGCTGCACCGCCTCGACAATCCGCTCGACTGGCAGTCGCACAAAATACTCGTGGTTCATCCACTCTAGTTTCTTCTGGTCATAGATGGCAGCGGTATGCTGCACCCGCTCTAACGTGAATTCCTGTGCGGCTTCGTCCAGAGTCATGATTTCCCGCCCGTCCGGGGCCGACCAGCCCAGTAGTAGCAGGTAGTTGACCAAGGCTTCGGGTAATATGCCTTGATCACGATATTCTTCAACCGACGTGGCACCGTGACGCTTCGACAGCTTCGTCCGATCCGGAGCCAAAATCATGGGCAGATGCGCAAATTTCGGCAGGTCAAAGCCTAACGCCTTCATTACCAAAATTTGCTTGGGCGTGTTGGACAAATGCTCCTCGCCCCGAATGACATGGGTAATGGCCATGTCATGGTCGTCAATCGCCACGGCAAAATTGTACACCGGCGTGAAATCCGGCTTCATCAGGACAAAATCATCCAAAATCCGGTTCTCGAACCGGACCGTGCCGCGAATGATGTCCTCGACTATCGTCTCGCCCTCTTCCGGGACAACCAGCCGCAAGACCCATCGCTCGCCGGCTTCTGCCCGTGCCTTGGACGCCTCCGGAGTTAATGTGCGGCAACGGCCGCTGTATCGGGGCGGCAACCCTTCCGCTCGGCGACGATTGCGTTCCGCCTCCAACTCCTCCGGCGTGCAAAAACACCGATACGCTTTGCCTTCGGCAAGCAATTGGCGCGCCAATTCCTGATGCCGGGCCATTCTTTCGGTCACGCGGTAGGGGCCGTAGGGTTGAGACGGCGTGTCCGGTCCCTCATCCCATAAAATCCCGAGACTCTTCAACCCCCGAATCATAGCCTCTTCCGACCCCGGAACCTGCCGGGCCTGGTCCGTGTCCTCCACGCGCAAAACAAAAGTCCCGTTCGTATGCCGGGCAAACAAAAAGTTAAATAACGCCGTCCGGGCACCTCCGATATGAAGGGTTCCGGTAGGGCTTGGAGCGTACCGAACCCTAACCACGTGCATCCTCCCATCTCCTCGCCTTATCTTTCCAAGTGTAGCGAAGCCGGAAAGGAGAATCAAGGCGCTACAGGATGAGCACCTTCACGGCCAGCAAAAGCAAAAACCCAGGCGCTCCTAGGACGCCCACCGTAAGACCTGTCACCGGATTAAGCCCCACCGCCCAGCCGTGGGGTGTGAACGCCATGTCCCATGCCCAAAGCGCCGCCAATCCCACGATCCCATTAATGAGTACTCGGACCGCCCATTTGGCTGGGGATTGAAACACGCGCACGACGACATAAAGCATCACCCCACCGAAAACGATGGCTAGAAAGTCGCGCGGATTCATGTCGATCCCCCCGGACATAGTCTATGCCCGGAGGACAAGTTTAGACCGAACGCTTTGTCCGGCAGGGTGGCCACCAACAGGGCCTGCAGCGCGTGGATGGCGCCCGTTGAGGAGACTCAGCCCACGTTCGATACAAAAGCCGCCAGTGCTCCGGATCCCAGCCGGGCGGCTCCCAGACCTTATCCTCGCGACTCCGCACCCAGGCATCATAGGGCGCCTTCATTGTCCCTCTTGCCTCCCTTTGCATCACGGTCTTGTCGGTAATTTATTCCATTCCACACCAAACGTGCCCATTCTCGTTCTGGTCCCGTGAGGTTGTGTCCCAAGGCCTTCTCCACACGCTTCACGACCTCTTCCAGACTCTGGGCTCCACCCTGAGAAAGCAACCGCAGAGCCTCCATGATGGCCTGGCGACGGTACGCTTCGCGAGCCCACCAGAGGGTGTCGGTGATTAAAGCCCGGCGTCGATACAAAACCGCTCCCAACACCAGACCTAGCAGCTTGTGTGCGTAGTCGGTCCGCGATGCCGTCGCTCCGCATGTAGAGTAGCCCGTTAACTCGACCCTCA
>NZ_JABBVZ010000005.1 GCF_012933365.1 Sulfobacillus harzensis
AAGGCCCCCCATCCCCATTGCCCAAATGGTGTTCCCGTCTGGGTCATCGACACGGACCGACTTTTTCAGCAGAATCTAACTAAGGAAAACGGTTCAAAGCGGTCCATCAGCGTCTCTAAAAAGGCATACTCCAACTGTTTTTGCCGCCATAGCGCCAAAAACCGTCCCGCGTCGCCGGCCCCGATTTCATCTTTCACGGCTTGCGAAATTCGCTCGATATCCCAGAGCGTGCCATAGGCATCGAATACCACTAGCATGCTACTTCTCCTCGCGCGGCGGCTTCCACCAATAGTGATGGGCTTCTGAGGCGGCACGACCGCGATCTGCCATCGCTAACACAACCCCCGCCCCGACCGAGGCTGCCAAGTGTACCGCTTCTTGGATCTCCTCATCGCTGGCTCCAGCCCGCTTCGCACCTGCGAAGTGGCTCACCGCTCAGGGTTCGCAGTGGTAGGCCAAAACCAGCGCAAGGTGCAGAAGCTCCTTCGTCTTGGCGTCCAACGCCCCTGCCTTGTGGGTTTCCTGAAAATATGCCTGAAACTCCCCGTTTCTCATAAATCCGTCGGAAACATTCGGCATCGGATTCCCTCCCTTTTGTTACGAGCTGACTTTAGTGTATCAGCTACTTTTCGGTTCGTGTAGTTCGCGCGTTCCCACTCCTGGTGAATCCGCTATACTAGAGTCAGGGGTTGTAAGGGAGGGCGAGTCCATGACCGACTTGATAGAAGGGGTAAAGCCTCAAGTCAGGCGCCACTGGCACAGCGGCCAATGGCACATGGAAACCGGCGAGGTTGTCGAGGAGATAGCCGTCACGCTTTTCGTCAACGGTCAGGAATATGTCACGGTCGCGCTCACGCCTCTCGACCTGCGTGACTGGGTAACCGGATTCTTGGCAGGCGAAGGACTCATCGAGCACGCATCCGATATCACCGTGTTTCTCTGGCGGCCCGAAGATGGGCAACTGTGGGTTCGCGTGCCCAACGCGCCCAAACATCCCCAGAAGGGGCGCTACCTCGGCTCATGCTGCGGCCAAAGTCGTCCGGGATTTTTCGAACCAAGCGGTATGAGCCCGCTTCAAGCGCCACTCACCCTTCACGTGGAAAAACTGCAAGCGGTGTTTGGCGAGCTTAGCCGCTGGTCCCACACGCAGCACTCCGGCGGACTTCATGTGGCCGGTCTCACTAATGGCGAGACCCTTTTATTGGCCCGCGCCGATGTTGGACGCCACAACGCTCTGGATAAGCTGTACGGCGCCGCCCTGGCGAGAAACCCGATGGACTTCGGAGCCTCGGTCATTCTTTTCTCAGGCCGCTTGTCCGCAGAAATTATCTGGAAGACGCGGCTGATGGGCTGTCCCGCAATTGTCTCCAATGCAGCGCCCACCAGTCTTGGTCTTCGTTTGGCGGAGGACTTGGGCATTACTGCCGTCGGCTTTCTCCGCGACGATGAACTCAGCGTCTTCACTCACCCCGAACGGATTGTCAGCGCCCCTTGAAATCGGGTGGGCGCTTTTCCAAGAAGGCTTGCATCCCCTCTTTTTGATCCTCTGAGGCAAAAAGCAGGCTGAAGAGCCGCCGCTCATGCAGAAGCCCCACGTCAAGCGGCGTGTCCAGCGCCGTCAACACCGACTCCTTGGCGAGGCGAACCGCTAAGGGCGGCATGGCGGCAATCTCCTCAGCCAGTTGCAGAGCACGGTTGACCACCTCTTCTTTGGCCACAACCCGGTTAATGAGGCCCATAGCCAATGCCTCTTCAGCCGTGATGGTGCGGCCCGTCAGTACCATCTCCATGGCCCGCGCCTTCCCTATCGCTTTGGTCAGGCGTTGCGTTCCACCCGCTCCGGGCATAACCCCAATTTTAATCTCAGGTTGCCCGAAACGGGCGTTGTCACCGGCGATCACCATATCACAGGCCATTACCAGTTCCATGCCGCCACCCAAAGCCCAACCGGCCACGGCGGCAATGAGCGGCTTGGAAAACTTCTTGATCGCTTCCCAGCGGGTAATCTGCCGGGAATTCAACATGCTCACGGCCGTATTCCCGGCGAGCTCCCCAATATCCGCTCCTGCCGCAAAGGCACGTTCATTGCCGGTAATCACGACCGCCCTCACTGTCTCATCCTGATCGAGCGCCGTCAGTCGCTGTGACAATGCTTCCATCACTTCACTCGAGAGGGCGTTGAGAACCTCCGGTCGATTCAAGCGCAGCAGGGTCACCAACCCTCGTGATTCCTCTAAAATCACACTCATTCCCAATTCACCACCCGCATTGTGACTAGATTGCCCGCAAACTGCTGCACATCCCGTAAAGCGGCACGCCCCTCGGAAGACGCCAGCGCCGCATCCATCGCCGCCCGATTGGCAAAACGCATCTCCGCGACGATGTACCATTCGGCCGATTCGCCAGGAGCCAACGCCGACGGGTGCCCCCATTCCAGACTCAAGAGCCCCGGCATAGTACGGGCCAACGGTACATGATGATTCCGATAGTAGTCCAAAAAAGCCGCCTCGTCGGCCGGTCGTCGATAGAGCGCAAACAGAGATACCATCCCTCTCGCCTCCTTACTGCCCAACCCGGTCTATGACACGGACCGCCTTCCCCTGACTTCGCGGCACCGTACCCTCGGCAACCACCCTCAATCCCAATTTTACGCCCAGTGAGCGCGACAATTGGGATTCCAACTGATGACCCATCTCCTCAGTCAGCGCCCGACTCTCCAACTCCACCACCAAATCGCGACGGGCCGGGGTTCCCTCCCAAACCAATTGATAGTGGCCGCTCACGGCCGGGTGCGACAACAGCACCCGCTCAATTTCGCTGGGAAATACATTCACTCCGTGAACAATCAACATGTCGTCGGAGCGACCATGAATGCGACTGATTCGGACCGAGGTTCTGCCGCAGACACAGGGTTCGGGATTTACCGAGACCAGGTCGCCGGTCCGATAACGAATCATCGGCATCGCTTCCTTGGTCAGGGTGGTCAGCACCAATTCGCCCACTTCCCCGGGAGCAACGGGCTCCAGGGTGTTCGGATTAATAACTTCTACGTAGAAGAAATCTTCAAAGACATGCAGCCCATTTTTGCCATCCACACACTCAATCGCGACCCCAGGTCCGGTAATTTCAGAAAGCCCATAGATGTCCACGGCCTGAATGTGAAGCGCCTCTTCGAGACGTTTTCGCAAGCCGTCGCTCCACGGCTCGGCCCCAAAAATCCCCGTTTTGAGCGACGTGTCGGCCGGATCAATTCCCATCTTTTCCATCGTCTCGGCGACAAAGAGCGCATAGCTCGGTGTGCACGAAAGTCCGTCCGGCTCCAGATCCATAATCATCTGCACTTGGCGGTCGGTTTGACCCCCTGAGGCGGGAATAACGGCCACGCCGAGACGCTCGGCTCCGGCGTGAAGGCCCAGCCCCCCAGTGAATAGCCCATAGCCATAAGCGTTTTGCAACGTTTGACCCGGCCTCATGCCGGCCGCAGCCAAGGACCGCGCCACCACCTCGGCCCAATTGTCGAGATCATTTTGGGTATAGGCCACCACCGTAGGTTTCCCCCGAGTGCCGCTGGATGCATGAAACCGCCGCACTTGTTCTTTAGGGACGGCCAGAAGCCCCAATGGATAGTTGTCGCGCAGATCGCTCTTCTTGGTGAAGGGCAGTTCTCGCAACACCTCTTCCGCATGCGTGTCCAGGTGCGCCATCTGCGGCAAGCGCCCACGATAAAAAGGGACACGCTCGCGGGCCCAGTCAAAGGTCCAGGCAAGGCGTGTCCGCTGCAGTTCGCGGAGCCGACTCCGGTCCAATGTTTCCATTTCCCGATCCCAAATCATTCTCTTCCCCCCTCTGATCATCGTATCCCGGCACCATCAAGCGGTCAATCAAGAACCCCGCCTGGTCGTCCTGACATAACCCTGCCGGGTCGGGGAATGATCTGAGTGAAGCTCTCGTGGAAAGGGGGCAGCCTCATGGCGCAGTCTCGCACTCAGCACGCGCTGGTGTTGGGGTCCCGCTTTGGCGGGCTCGCCGTCACTAGTTGGCTTAGGCGCCTATATTCGCCGAGCCGGTTGGCCATTACCGTCATTGATCAGTGGCATGAAATGATCTTTCGTCCAGGCCTGGTCCATGCCATGGACACCGCCCCCGACACCTTAATGAGCGGCGTCACCATTCCGCTTCGCCCCTTTTGGCAAAAGCAGAAGGTGCGATTCCTACACGATACCATTGTCGGCATCGATCCGTCAGCCCGTGAGGTCTATACCGCCTCCCACGCTCCGGTGCGATATGACGTGTTGTTCATTGCGACCGGCAGCAGCCCGGGGTGGAACCTCATTCCGGGACTCGCCCTCCACCATCAAGGCATATGCGAAGGATACATGGCCCGCCATACCGCCACCTTAAACAGGCAATACCCGGAAGGGCGGTTGGTCTTTGCCACGGGTCCAATTGACGCTCCCAACGAATGGCACCCGGCCATCAACGTGGGCTGTGAGTGTCCCCTATTCGAGACGGCACTCCTTTGGGACCAGCATTTACGCCAATCCAAACAACGCGAGGCCGCCGAGATTACCGTGCTCACACCCTCGCAACATATCGTGGAAATGGCGAGTCCCGCCGTTCGGGAGCGGTTGCAGGAACTGCTTCACAAACGCAATATTCGTCTCGTGACCCGGGCCGCCTTTCAACAGGTGACCGATCGGTTCATCACGCTGGCCCGTAAGGAAATCCCCTATGACCGCATGGTTTGGATCCCACCGCAGCAAGGTTCCCAATGGCTGCGGGGATCCGGGGTGGACGATGGCCTGGGGTGGGTGCCAACCGACGAATATCTGCAACACCCCGATTGGCCGGAAATCTATGCGGTGGGCGACGTGACCAGCCATCCTTGGCCCAAAATGGGCCATGCGGCCATGGTCCAGGCACGTGTGGCCGTCCATCACTGGGCCTGGCGGGAACAACGGCAGCGAAAAAAGCCACGCCCCTATGAGCCGCAGTTTCTGTGGGTGCTGGAAGTCGGTCGAGGAGACGCCCTGTTTGTGTTGTCCAATAAGGTCTATGGCGGCAAGCGCGAAGTCATTTTGCGCGGGCGCACGTCGTACTGGGCCAAGCAAATCTTTCAATGGACCTACACCCAGACCGCCGGGGCCTTGCCCATTATGCCTTAACGAAGATTAACCCGGGGTTGCCGACCATAGCATGACCACATCGGTCTCAGGCCTATGGCGCTCGATATTGCCATAGCCCGCGTCTCGCATCCGGTCGGGCAACGCCGGGGCCCGCCTCCAGCGGCGATGCGAGTCCGCCAGCCACCGATAGGGGGCCTGTTCCCTCGCTCCTGGCCAATCGGGAGCCAACCGGCGCTGGCCCCAAAACGGCAGCCAATGCTCAAAGTACAGATGGAAGCCCCACCCGCGCCAACCGATGGGTGTATGCGTCTCCAGAACCAGCAGGTGGCCAGATCCCGTGAGGCGCTTTTGCAATTGGGATAGAATCGCGTCGGGATTAGGCTGGTCTCGCAACACAAAGGTCAACAGCACCACGTCGTAGGTCTTGTCAGAGGATTCGATCCACTCCTCGAGTGGTTGATGCAGCGTCGGAATGTGCTCAGGAACGTGCTGCAGCATGGCGGCGGAATAATCAACCCCGACCAGGTCGGCATGATCCATCGTGCGGGACAGGCGCTCGAGGAGATAGCCGGGTCCGCAGCCGACATCCGCGACCGACTCGGGTGCCCATGACTGAACCAATGCCGTGATATCGTCCATCCATCCCGGGTAGTCGCCGCGGGATACCCGAATGGTTTGGTCCACATACCGGTCTGCCATGAAGTCAAACGTCGCGCGCAAATCCTGTCTATGGCCATGATCGTCGGGATGCATACGCCCACTCCTCGCTGATGGTGGTTAGAATGCGATTGAGTTGGGCATATGATGCGACAAGCTCCCCAACTTTATGCGCAACCAAAGGCGGCGTCGGGCCATCGCCGTCAAACGGGAGTGAAAACACCCGCGCGGCCAGTGGCGTTCGGGCAATCAGGGGACAAGTCGCCCGCAATTCCGTCAACGAGGAAAGCCCCTGGGTCCGTAAAATCGTAGCCAACTCGGCTCGCGTCGCATCAAGCCAATGGGTGATGTGCTCGCTAGCTTGGCCCACGTCCAATGAGGGCGCATGATTTCGCTTTGAGCGGGCAAAGGCCATTTGCGTCGGCGGCGTCATTGGCCAATGTTCCGCCACTTGTTCGTGCAAGGCGGCAAAGAGCAGTTCTGAACCCACGGCGACCGCGTCCGCTCCCAGTGCAATCAGACGCGCGGCGTCGACCGCCCCATGCACGCCCCCCGAAACCACCAGACTCACACGGTCTCGAAATCCCGCCTGCATCAGCCATCGGTGCGCACGGTAGGCGGCGAGCGCGGTGGAAATGCCAAAGTAATCCGAAATCACGGCCGGGCTGCCGGCACTGCCGGCACCCGCACCATCTAGGGTGATCACATCGATATCCAAAGCGCACAAGAGCGCCAGATCAGATTCCAAATGCTGGCTGGCAGGAATTTTAACGCCTAAGGGACAATCCGACCGCTGGCGGCGCACTTCATCAACCCATTCTTCGATGGAATGATAGGGGGCCGCTTCGATGACCGCTTCCCCATGAACTGCCTGGATGACTCGGGGCGGCAGGTCCGCGCGATCCTTGGTGAGCCCCTTGCCGGCCTCCGAAGCCTGCCCCCATTGCAGTTCAATCATATCCGCAAGATTCCGCACCGCTGGCTGATGAGCCCACCCTCCGCGGCTCTCCTGCAAAATCCACCGTTCCGAAAACGCACGCTCCTCGGGGAGATAGGGTCCTTCTCCTGAAAGAATCGCAATGCCGGCTAAGGTGGCGGCTTGGGCCAACGCCACCTTGGTTTCAGCGCTGAGCGCAATCCCATAGCCCATGGGCGCAATCAGGATCGGCATAGCCAGGTGCAGTGGACGGCTCCGCTGAGCCCCCAGTGTCACCCTCAGGTCCACCGGAGCGTTTTGCGACCGCAGCTTGGGAACAAAGGTTGCCGGGTCAAACCCAATCGCGTTAAGCCAGTCAACCGCTGGCTTGGAACCCATGGGATGCTCTGCCGGCTGCCCAGACTCGGCCCGTTGCATCGTCATGAGGAGGTCCGCCAGCCCATGGGTGCGCATGGTGAAGAACATTTCCCACAAAGTGGATTTCGGCTTCATTCCTAATGACGACTCCACGTGGCGCCCAAGACGCCGTCCGAACCATAAGATTCCCAGCAGCGCCAGCCCCAACGCCACGAAGGGGCTGACAATTGCGAACGTCAGCATCACGAGAGGTCGTCCGTCCGGTGCCGGCGGACAACCCGAACCGACAGCAGCCAGACTATCGGCACGGCTACCAGGGTCCATAACAGCGTTGCGGGCGTGACCCAATGAAAGAGCACGGCACGCAAGTCCACGACCGACGGCATCACAATCGTGATGCCCAAAAAGAGACCGGCCAACAGTGCCGCAATGCCCCATCGAAGCCAATTCTTGGGTGCACGAAACTCACTGGTAATATTCCAAGTAAAGCAAAACAGGTGAACGGCCAAGTAAAGCACGATGCTGGACGTCCATATCATAATCACAAACGCGCCGATGCCCTTGAAAAAGAAGGTGCGCACCGATACCAGCGAAAAGGTATAGACTAAGGGCCAATACAAATGGCTCACGCCATCCGGGCCCAACGTCGACATACCCATGACATAGAACAACAGCAGCACGGCCCCCTGGCCAAGAATGGCCGCGATGGCGACCAGATAGGCGTCTCGGGGGCGTTTCCATCGGACATGGGGCGTCAGGGTCACGACAACACTCCCATTCGCGTAGAGAAACCAGGTACTGGCGACACCGACCAGCCAGGGTGCAATGTAAAAATGGGAAGACGGCAAGAGCGCGGACAAGAAGGAGACGTGAGGGAGGCTTAATGCCGTAATCAACACCAGCAACAACAAGATAATGGGGAACCAAAACTGCACCGACCGGGCCAGCGCCGACAGCGTACGAATGGCCAGCCACCAGGCGATCGCGATGATAAGAATCTCGATGGCGAGAATGGGCGTTAACGGATAGAAGAAGTTCTGCATCATGTGGCCGTAAAGGGCGAGAATAACTCCGTCGGTAAGCACGCAGGAGAGAGCGGTGATGGGAAAGACGAATCCCACGCCAAGCAGGGGCACCGCTTTCTTCAACACACCAAAAAAGGTGGTCTCCCGGACATTAAGGGCCGTGGCCACCTCCAGGGCGGTAATGCCTGCCGCAATGGCCGTGGTCGTCAACAAGGCATAGATGCCATTGGTCCGCATGTGCAGCACCAGATATTGCGGCCAGAGGTAAATCCCGCCCGCCACCACCGAGATGGCCACCAGCCATAGATACTGTCCCGGCGAAATGGGCTCCGCCACGCCGTTCACGAACTCACCCCAACCGTTGGAATGTGCATGGTAACCGTAACATGCGCGTTAATGGGCCATATCATTCCACCGTGCTTGGAGAATTCAAGACTGGATCCCGGATGCCGAAAGAGATAGTCTCTTCCCCACCCGAACGGATCCGTATGCGTCCGGTCCGCAAATTGCACGGTATCGAGGCAGGAAGCCACGAGTTGACGTGCTGCCTTCGACTCGACGACCCGAATATCTTTAGGCGTCACGGCCGTGGAAGGCGGCCACTGTGTCAAGTCCCCGTTGGCGTGAATGGTGACGAAGGCTTGGAGCATTCCGCGCCTAAGCGTCAATTTGACGCGCGCATGACTGGTGATGTTGTTGACGGTGACCTGACCCTCAGGCGTGCTATACGACAAGCTTTCCTTGATCACGTGATTGGTCAGATAGGCCCACCCCACGGTCAGACGGTGGCTTAAGAGTCGCGGCTGGCCGTTGACCGGATATACCAAAAGCTCTGAAATCCTGGTGGTCTTCGACTCATAGGGAATCACCGGCGATACCCCCGGCGTCCGCAACTTGTCCCAGACTTTCCAAGCAGGCTGGGCCAATTCCACCGGCTGGCACGCCCGGCAATCGAAGTACTTGGTCAAGTACACCGTCGGCACGGGATCTTGGACTGTGACGGGGAGCCCTGTGTTCAGTGCGGCAGAGCGCGCAAGGATATACACTGTCTTCGGCAAGATGCCCTCCCGGTTGTAGGCATTAATCACCTCGCTCAGAGTGTCGGCTGGCAAGCGGCGCGAAATCACCACATCCTCCAGCTGACCCATATAGAGGTCACGAGCTAACTGGATCTGCACCTTCTGGTATGCCCTCCCCAGCGACGCGGCGGTCGCGCTGGCTTCATAAAATTGCTGGCCCGCGGAGAGGTTGTTGAGACTATTGATCGTCACAGCCGGATTGGGAAAGTAAAACGTCCACTTTAGCCGCTGATTCGGCGCCGGCTGAACGGATAACACCAACGCCGACGCCCGATTGGCCATGGAGAGTTCATCCCAGCAGCCGCTGAGGAGAACCATAAGCACGCCCAGCAAGGCCCCCGCAATCATTTTTTTCACGGCCGCGACCCCATTTTCCCTTTTTGAAGACGGGGATGGGTACTGACCGTCTCGTGCTGCCGCCACCACCGCCGTGGTGAGCGCGGGCCCGTCCATCGACGATCCATGGTTGTCCAGGGCATACGGATGACTCCATCCTTCCAGTCGGCCACTCTGAACGGCGCCCACGGCTCTAAATACGGCGTCCCAAAGGACTTCATATCCACCAGCACCCCGATAACCCCGATGGTGACCAACGCAATGCCCAAAATCCCGAAATAGAGAGCGGCCACCAACATTAGGAACCCAATGGCGCGCCAGGTTCCCGTCAGCTCATACACGGGCGTCGAGAACAGGCTCAAGGCGGTCAGTGTCATGATGACAATAATCTGTGTGTCTACCAATCCGGCCTTGACAACCGCGGTGCCCACCACGATGGCCCCCACTGTGCCAATGGTGGTGCTTAACACCTTGGGAAGCCGTAAGGCGGCCTCGCGCAAGGTCTCAATGACTAAAATCATCAACACCACTTGTACAGACGGCGGAAACGGCAGTCCAACGTTGCTGCCTTGAAAAATGATGAACAAGGAGGTGGGCAGAATGGAGGGGTTCACTTGCGCCAACGCAACAAATATTGCAGGCAAATAGATCCCTAACAGCCACCCCATGAAGCGGATAATCCGCACGAAGCTGGTATCCACCCAACTGCTGGAATAATCCATTACGGTGCGATAGAACTCGATAAGCGGGGCTGGCGCGATCAACACAAACGGATCTCCGTCCATCAGGATGACAACCGCCCCCTCAAGCAGCCGCCACACGGCCATGTCCACCCGCTCGGTCTCCCGGATGGTCGGGAAAATCGATCGGGGATGGTCGCGAATCAGTCCCCCAATTTGCGTAATCGTCACAACGCCGTCCACATCTATTGCCTTAAGACGCTCCTCGACGGTGGTCACCAAGGCGGGATTGGCGATGCCCTCTAGATAAGCCACCGACAGTTTGGTGCGCTGCACAACCCCGATCGTGTAGTCTTGGAAACGCAGGGCCGGTGAGCGCAACCGGTGGCGAATCTGGGTTTTCTGGGTCACCAACACCTCGGTAAAGGCTTCCTCGGACCCCCGGACCGCCATCTCGGTTTGCGGCCGTCCAATGCTGCGCTGAGGGTATTTGACCGTATCCACAACCCAGACGAAGGGCACCCGCGGGGCAAAAATGAGGGTATTGCCTTCGACCAGCTTTTGCAGGATGTCGGTCCAAGTTGTCGCCTGGGTGACATCGACCGGCGTTACCGCTGTCTCGTTCCATAAGTCCGGCCGCGTCGTCGTCTTCAATAGGTGTTCGATAATGTCCTGATCAACCATTTGGGTTTCGGAGATGCCGTCGAGACACACCACCAGCACCTGTTCGCCGGGCAAGGAGGGAACCTGGAGATAGCGCATCAAGACATCCGAGTTTTGGCCAACGCCGGCTTTAAGGCGCTGATAGGCGGCGGGAACGTCGGGCACATACTGATCGACCGACGCCATGGGATCCAGCGCCAAGACTTCCGTCCAACTGTTGAGCTCCTGATGCAGGCGTCGAATGTCGCTCATCAGATCTTCTAATTCCCCGTACGGGACGTTTTTGCCGAGCTCGCTCTCCATAACCTGAGCATCTCCCACCCGACCCACCATTATCCAGGCTAAGGAGACGGGCT
Organism: Sulfobacillus harzensis; assembly: GCF_012933365.1. Taxonomy (GTDB): domain Bacteria; phylum Bacillota; class Sulfobacillia; order Sulfobacillales; family Sulfobacillaceae; genus Sulfobacillus_B; species Sulfobacillus_B harzensis. The sequence goes on from NZ_JABBVZ010000005.1 coordinate 11,217, forward strand.
AGGCGTGACGATCATATGAACCCGTATAAGAATACGCGAGCTTACCCAATGCGAATCCATGGCATGGAGGATAATTCATTTCCCTTCTGGGGACAGGATGCGAATACTAGCCATCATCCCGGTCAATTACATGGCCGTTTCGTTATACTAAGAAGGTAAGACGAAGGGAGAGGAGAGCATCAAGGGACAATATCGTTGGACAGTTTTGCAATCGAATATGCGGCGCATGATCCGCGAACCCTGGTTGATGGGGCGCCAATTGATGCTCTGGGTGGTCCTGGGGGGACTGACTGGAACCTTGGTGGGCGTGGTCGTCACCTACTTTTTGAAGCTATTATTCTGGTCGATCGCCCAGACAGGCCACGTGGCCACCATTGGCATCATGGTGGCACTGCCGTTGGGCGGCTTAGTGACCGGCATGCTGATTCACTACGGTGCCCCTGATGCCGCTGGACACGGCACCGAGGCGGTGATTCGCGCCGTGCACCGGCAATCCGGGAAAATCAATTGGAAGGTGGCGCCCATCAAAGCGATTGCCACCATTACCACCATTGCCCCGGGCGGTTCGGCTGGTAAGGAAGGGCCATCGGCGCAAATAGGCGCTGCCGTCGCCTCAGCGCTGGCGGATTTGTTCCGCTTCTCGCCAGCCCAGCGGCAACGCATCGTCATCTGCGGCATTGGCGCCGGATTCGCCTCCGTGTTTGGAACCCCGGTGGCTGGCGCCATTCTTGGCATCGAAGTGCTGGCTATCGGCGACCTCTGGTACGACATGTTGCTGCCATCGTTCGCGGCCGCGACCATGGCTTACCTGACATCGCGGTGGCTGGGACTGACTTGGAATTACCCGGCTCCGCACCTGGTCCCCCAGGTCGGGTTAAGTTTTTTGGGCCGTGCTGTCGTGATCGGCATCGCCGCCGGTCTTGCCGCTTATCTTCTGGTCTTATGGATGGACGGACTGCACCATTTCATGGGCCGACTGAAAGACAGGCGCCATTGGTGGCCCCCGCTCTTCCCCACCATTGCCGGCGCGGCCCTAGCGCTGTTGGTGCTGGTTGTGGGACGGGAATACAGCGGCCTCTCGCTCCCACTCCTGACCCGGGCGCTGGGGGGAGGTTCTGTGGCCGGCCTGGCATTTTTGTGGAAGATTCTTTTCGTGGGCATAACCCTTGGCTTTGGCATGAGCGGCGGCATCATCACGCCCTTATTCGTGATTGGTGCGACGCTCGGCTCTATGCTGGCTGGACCACTCGGCCTGCCGCCATCGGTTGGAGCCGACATCGGGCTGGTCGGGGTAACCGCTGCCGGGGCCAATGCGCCGATCGCGGGAATTTTGATGGGACTGGAACTGTTTGGAGCTCAGCTGGCTCCGGAGTTTTTGGCCGCTGCGGTACCGGCCTTTATTCTCATTGGCAACCACAGTGTCTACCCCAGTCAGCGAGTGCGCCTGCAAAAGTCCCCGTGGGTTCCCATTAAAACGGGGGTGGCCCTGGAGGATTCCGACATGTCGGCAGAGGACAGCAGCCTAGAGCGAAAACGCAAAGAAGGTTAACTAAGTCTGGCATACTTGCCGACCGATACGGCCACGTTAATCCCTTGTAGGAGGGATGTGGGTGGCACATTCGGTCGGTTTTTATTACTCGGTCCTCATCTGGGCGGCGATTCTCTATGGCGCCGGCGTTGCGTTTAAGTTCGGCAGCCTTTTTCTCTATGAGGCATTTATGCCTTGGGTAACCGATGAGCCGGTCAAGAAAAAGCCCAAGCCCCATCCTCCTCGCCCAGCCGTTCTTTTGTGGTGGTGGCTGGGTGCCTACCTCATCCTCTCGGGGCTGGCCCAAATTCCCCCTGTGGTGGCGTTAATGCCCACCCATCTTATGCATAATTTACCCCTGGTATTGGCCCAACGAAGCCTGGGTCGTGCGATGGTCAACACCTGGCTCAGGGGCTTCGGCATCCACCCGATTATGTACAACATCCTAGTTTTTATGATTGAGGCGGTGCTGGGGCTGTTTTTGCTCACCGAACGCGGCACGCCACTCGGACGGGTAACGGCTGCCATATCGGTGGCATGGGGTCTCTTCATCGCCATTTTTCCGGAAGGCATCGGATTTCTTTTCTCCTGCCGAAACTCTTGGTGGAGCGGGGCTCCGGGACCCGGGTTTTTGCTGGCGGGCTTGTCGCTTCTCTTGGTTCTGCCGGATCGGGGATGGGAAGCCCGATACGGCCGCATCCTGCAAGGCGCCTGGATTGCCCTCTGGGCTATTGGGACACTCGTGCAACTCACCTTTTTCTCCTCCCAGCGGCTGGCTTGCCTATTTCCTACCGGCCCTCACCTTGCCGAACCGTCATTTTTGTGGAGCACGATTCGGGCCTTGCACCAAGCGGCCGCACGGGATCCATTGGTCCTCAATCTGGTGCTCACGGTTTTAACCGCCCTTATCGGTATTTTGGGCCTCCGTCCCCGCTCCACCCTGTCCTTGGTGGCAGCCCTGGTTCTCTTACTCGCCCTCTGGTGGCTAGGGCAGAATATCGGCCTCAACGCCGGATTCGCCCTTATGTTGAATAGCGCCCCGCTCTGGGCGGCCGGGTTTGCAGCCCTCCAGGCATCCATTCATGGACGCGCGGGAACCGCGTCCTGATGAAACAGTTCATGAATGGCTTCGGCCAAGTCGTGGACGGCATAGCGTTCTTCCGCCAGGGTATTGTTGGGCCCCCCCACTTCAATCATCAAGTCGGCCGGCATCAACTGCTGATTGTATCGATACGGCACCATGTCGATGCCGTTTCCCTCCAAAATCCCTGGCGCCAGTCCCTTAAGCGCACGGGCCAATTTCAGTGCCACTTGCAAATTTTCGTGCCAATAGGGGTTGGGCAAAAGCTTATTGGTACCCACCACCAATAAAATTTTGGCCACCTTATGACCGTGAATGTTCGCCGGACCCACATTGTCAGGCGCGCGATGCAGATCGATGAGCATGCGGACGGTGGGGTACCACTTGAGGAGTGTTTTCGCCGTGTAATACGACTTATTATAGCTGGCCAGCACCCCTTCTGACATGTTGTCCACCCGCGACTGCACCACCGAGAGCCCCTCCCGGTGAAGATCTTCCGAGAGCCACCATCCGACCTGCACGATGGTCTTAGACCAGTCGGTGGAGTAGGCCGTGCTTGACCCCGCCGCCACATAGGGCCAAAAGGATTCATGGCTGTGAGTTTGGTAAAGGCCAACCTGCGGGTCCTTGCCCAATTCCGCCCAAACCCGTCCACCGGCTCCGGGCAACGACTTGTCCACCGCATCCTGCTCTTTGGGGCGCGGCGCCTTGGATGGATTCGCCGTGGCGACGCGATGGGTGGGAGGCGTGACATGGGGCAAGGCCGCCAGTTGGGGAATTTCCATGGCCAGCAGTCCCTTGAGACTGGTGATATGCACGCCTGATACTTCCGTCAATCCTGTCGTCAGCAAGTCCCGTACATGCATGGCAAAATTGCTAGGATTCAACGTCAGCCCAATTAAGGGGATGCCGTCGTTAATCCAAGCCTTGAGTGTGCTCTCGGGCGCCTTCAGGCCGGCAATGCCGCGATCCATCCAAGATGGCCTGTCCGACACGGGCCGGCTGCTCACCGGGAGCGTGCCGGGATTGGCCGGCACCCGCCAGAGCACCAGCCCCGCCGCTAGCAATGCCACGCCATACAGCGTGGCGCTTGTCCACGGCATGCGCCGGACACGCCGCGGTCGCTTCCCACGCCAGTATTGCTCTTTTTTGATACGGCGAAGCCAAATCACCGCCGGATGACGCCAACGTGCCACGTTGAATCCCCCCATCAATACCTATGGTAAAAAATGGGGGGATAGACCTACCCGTAGACAGCTGGAAAGAATCGGCCGATAGCCCAAAGCACCGTCCCCGCCGTTAAGGCCGCGAGCGCACTCATACGGGCTCCGGGAATGAGCCAGGAGATGGCGTAGAGAACCACCACAGCAGAAAGCCATCCCACCACGCCCCCAAACTTGGCACTAAACGTCTTCCCCATGACCCGGCTCATCATCCAGTCGGCTAAAGACAGTATCACCGCCAGCATCAGCACATCGACAAAGCCCCAGCGCAGCCCGGGCCACAAAACGGCCATGAGCCCGAGAATAACAATGACCCCCAAAAAGCGGCTTAGGGTGACAAGCGTCATCGCTCTTTACCACCGTTCTTGGCCATGGTATAATTCACCGTCAGGAGGTATCGGCGTGGCCAATATTAAGTCTGCCAAGAAACGAATCCGTCAAACCCAGGTTCGTACACTTCGCAACAAGATTCGAAAGACCATGGTGCGTACGGCCGTCCGGCGCTTCGAGGATGCGCTCAATCGGGGCGATCTGACGGCGGCGGAAACAGCGCTTACATTTTGCTACGGACGTTTGGACCGTGCGGCGCAAAAAGGTGCCATTCACCGCAACAATGCCAGTCGGCACAAGTCGCGTCTGGCACAGCGGCTGCAGAAGGCCAAACAATCTGCGAGCTAACCTTTTTCGCCCCCCGCGGTATCCGGGGGGAATTTTTTCACCCCGCCAGGGCGGTCCACATCAAGACCCACACATCGGGCTCGCCATAGCCTGTCTTGAGGGCGAGGTCGATTTTGCCCGCCCACTCCATGAGCTCCGCAATCTTGGGGTCCGGCCAGCGCTTGGCCGCCCCCCAAATTTTCTTGGCGACGAAGTCCTTCAAACCCTCGTTCTTTTGAAACAGCGATACGGGAATGCCTTGAGCCTGGGCCCGCTTCGCCCGATCAATTTGAATCAGTTGGCGCGCCATCATAATAAACAGCACCAACGGCGGCACCCCCCGGCCCAGATGGTGATGGAGCCGCGCCATGCTCTTTTTGATATCGCGGGCCAAAAACGCATCGGTGACATCCCACAGGGGCTCGTCCGAGGGCAGCGGCAAGACAGTCTCTGACACCGTCCGGCCGTCCCAGGGATTCATCCCGGCAAGCGACAGCTTGGCCAACTCCTGAATGGCGTGAGACTCGTTGCCGGACGCTAGTCGGCAAAAGGTCTCCAACCCGTCTTTTATAAAGGTCACGCCTTGGCGGCGGCTCTCCTCCTCCACGAAACGCTTGAAGCTCCCCGGCGAGAGATTCTTCAGCTCCACATAACGGTGGTTTCCCAGAGCCTTGGCCAATCCCGGCTGAGCCTTTTCCTCCAGTATCACTAGCAGCGTCCCCGGAATCGGCGAGGCGGCATAGCGGCTCACAACCTCGTCCTTCTTGGGCCAGCGGGGATTTTCCACCACCACCACTTTGCTCTCTTGAAAGAACCCAACCGAGGCTAATTCCAGCTCGACCGTCTTAAAGTCGAGGGCGTTGTCCATACGCACCAAGCCGGTCTGATTGTCCGCCCCCAACATCCGTTCGCGTGCCGCGTCAAGCCACACCCGCGCCCAAAAGCGATTAGGGCCTGCCAAGACGTACACCGCCTCCAAGTGGCCGCGACGGACCACTTCCATGGCTTCTTCAACCGTCATGTGGCACTCTCCCTCGCATAGCCTGAACCCAACTTGGCCACATTGTACCAAGAGAGCCCGCGTCGGGGAACCGTACACCCCGAAAGGAGGGACAACCGTGTGGCCTTTTTCCCGGCGCCCTAAAAAAACGGCAGCGGCAACCACGGACAAGCTAAGCCCGTTGGAAGCCAAGGCGGCCGTCTTGAGCGACAATATCAAAACCGCCGGTGCCGCGCTCGAGGTCGTCAATGGCACCGACATGACGCTTCTAAAAGACATTATCACGGAAACCTCCACGTTGGAAAAACGACTGAGCGGCTTTGCGACCGACCTGGCCGGATCGGGTTCCTTGGATGAATTCTCCGGCCACGTGGAGGCAGCCTATGAGCGGCTAAAGAACACCGTGGGGCAGTCACCGGACATCATTATCCGCCGTTTTTACATCGGAAGCACGGTCCGTATCCCAGCCGTACTTGCCTTTGTGGACGGTCTATCGGACTCCCAGATTATTGACCAGGACACCATTATGGTCTCTCAGGAATACGATCGCGCCTACACGATCACCCAAGATCCCAACCGGGCCCATCAAATTGTGCATGACTCGGTCGTGGCCTCGGGACACCTCGCCGTGGAGACCAGTTGGAACAAGCTCTTGGTGAAGCTCATGGGCGGCAATACCATTCTCTTTATCGAGGGTACGCAAAGTGTGCTGGTGGTGGACACGGTGAAATACCCGGCCCGCAGCATCAGTACGCCCACCACCGAGCGTACCGTCATGGGATCACAGGAAGCATTCAACGAGGTGATTTTGACCCAAATGAACCTCATTCGCATGCGCATCAAGAGCCCCGATTTGCACTTTGACAACATTTCCGTGGGATCCTTAAGCCACACCAATGTGGCTATCGCCCACATTGAAGGGCTGACCAATCCCGCCATCGTACGAGCCGCTAAGGAAAGGCTAGCGGTGGCGCAGCTCGCCGAGGTGCAGACAGGCCAGGAATTAATCCCCTATCTCACCGATGGCGCGCAAACGCTTTTTCCTCTAATCCGCCGCACCGAGCGGCCGGACGTGGTGGCCCGCGAGCTCTCCATGGGAAAAATCGCCATTTTGGTGGACACCACCCCTTTTGTGATGCTGGCTCCCAACACCCTGATGGACTTCTATCAAACCATTGAGGACTACACCATGAACTCCTGGTATGGCACTTTGGAGCGGCTCATTCGCTTTCTCGGACTTTTTTTGGGACTATTGCTGCCGCCGCTCTATATTGCGCTCACCAGTGTGAACCCCGATCTTTTGCCCACCAAGCTGGTGCTGACGATCGCGGGATCTCGCGTGGGCCTTCCATTTCCGCCCATTTTTGAGGTGATGACCATGTGGGCTATCATTGAAGTTTTACGGGAAGCAGCCCTGCGACTGCCGAAGGAGCTCTCTCAAACCCTGGGTACGGTGGGCGCTATTGTGGTGGGTACAGCCATTGTGAAGGCCGGCATTGTCTCCCCGCTGATGATTGTCATCATCACCTTGACCGCCTTGGGGCTCTTTACCTCGCCGAGCTATGAGATGGCGGTGCCGTGGCGCGTCTTATTCTGGTTTCTCATTACCGCCTCGTATTTCTTAGGACTTTACGGCATCATTCTGGCGCTCTTGATGGTTTTAGCTCATCTGGCCTCGTTGGAAGTCTTCGGGGTACCGTATCTAAGTCCCTTCGGGCCATACCGCGGTCGCGACATTCGCGATACCTTTGTGCGCTTCCCGACACCCATGATGACCGAGCGCCCCCGCGCTCTCGAAACGCTCCAGCCCCAAAAGTCGGCGAACTACAATCTCAACCCGGGCGAAAACCCGCCGCTGCATCGGGTGGCAGAGGAGCGCGTTAATGATTAGGCGTATACGGCGGATGATGGCCGCCTTTCTCGTGATGGTGACCGTCAGCGTGCTCTTGTCCGGCTGCTGGGACGACATGCCGCTCGATACCCGCACCTTGGTCTTGGCCATGGGCTTTTATCCCGGCCCCAAGCCTGGCGAAGTCACCGTCGATTTCGCCTTCCCTACGCCAACGGGGCTCACCAGCAGCAACGGCTCGGGCTCCGGGGGTAGCGGCGGGAAGGGACCACCCTCCGATACCTTGTCCGGGACCGGCTATACCTTGGCTCAAGCCTTTTCGGCGGCCCAGGCCAAAACCAATCGCGACCTCTATTTGGGCCACACCATTTTGCTGGTGTTCTCAACCCAACTGAGCGCCAAGACGTTGAAGCTTCTGGAAAACGCCTTGGAGCGGATTGGCACCTTGGACAAAACGCCTTTTGTAGCCGCGGCCTCGGCCCCCTTTGACAAGGTGGTGGCGGTCAAAATGACTCAAGAGGAATTTCCGGCGCTCTACTTCGAGGAGCTTTTTTCCTGTGCGCTCTGTACCCAGTTTGGCCTGGGGGTGCGGCTTTGGCAAATGGCGGAACGCCTCACCACACCCGGCGTGGATTTGGTACTGCCGGAAATTACCCCGACCTCGCAAGGGCCCGCGGTGGACCATATCGCCGTCTACCGCGGCTATCAGTACGTGCGGAGCTTCGGCCACACCGAGACCGCCGCCTTCGCCCTGGCCACGGGTAAGAGCCGAAAAACCTCGCTGTTCTTCCCGCAGCACTGGAACGCAGAGTTCAACTTCGTCAACACCTCGATGCATCTCGCGGTGACGCCCAAGGGGAACACGGTGGATGCCACGGTATCCCTCAAGGCCACTGAGACCCTGGAATCCATCAGCACGGGAACGGAATCCACCCATCAATTGGCGGTACTAAGTCAAGCCAGCTCAGCGGCGATCGGGCAACGGGTGCTCCAGTTTCTCGACACGACGCAGAAAAACGAGGCGGACGTCTTGGGCGTGGGCCGGCAACTCTCCTGGACCCACCCCGAAGCGTTTAAACGCTTTAAAAACTGGCACCAGGAGTATCCGCACGTCCATTTCACCGTCAAGACAACGGTAAAAATCAACAAGATGGGAGACATTAAGTAGCACACCAAGTTTTCTGGGGGGACTATGGCCAAACAGAAGTTGCGACGCATTAGCGCAGGGCAATTCGCCACCATGATGACCGCCGCCTATACGGGGCTCGGCATTTTCTATTTTCCGCGGGAAGCAGTCTCGTCGGCGGGGCGGGAGGGCCTCTATGCCTTTTGGCTGGACGGTCTCATTGCCTTCGCCCTAATGCGCCTTATCTTCCGCACGAATCGCGTGGCCCCCAACGAGACCCTCTCCGGGTTCGCGTCCAGTTTGCTGTCCAAACCGGTCGGCTACCTAATCGGGGTGTATACGATTGTATATCATCTGGCGCTGGTAATCGCCGCGACTGTCCTCTTCAGCATGGTTCTCGGGAACGTATTTCTTCCCTCCACGCCCATTTGGGCGATTGACGGGGCGCTCACGCTCACCGCCATCACCATGGCCTGGAGTGGCGCGGCCGCGCTGGCCCGCACCTTGCAGGCAAGCTACATCCCGCTCTTGGTTCTGACGGTGCTTTCCATTTCACTGGCGGCCGTCTCCATCCGCCATCCGACGCTTCTCATGCCCAGCGGCGACATCAGCATCCTCCCCATTTTGAAGGGAGCGTACCGCCAGTTCCTTATCTTCATTGGCTTTCAGCTATCCGTGACCCTTTACCCGTTCGTTCGGGAGGGTGACCAGAAGAAGGCGGAGCGGTACAGCTACTACGCGCTTTTCGGCATCATCTTGGCGTTGACCATGCAATATGAGGTGATTGTGGGGGTGTTTGGCCCCACCATGACCAGCCAACTCCGTTGGCCGCTGGCCAGCGCCTATCGCATCATTTCCATTTCCGGCTTCTACATCTCCAAACTCGGCACGCTGCTCATTGTTCTTTGGACTATCGTGGTGACCGCCTTCGTATCCGTCCGACTGTGGTGCCTGGCGCACGATCTCTCCGTGTTTTTGAAGTCCTTTGTCTCCATCCGCTATACGCTGGGCCTCATTATCATGGGGGGGCTGGCATTTTGGGGCGAGATTCTATTCCCGAATGCCCAGGTCACCAACATTTGGACCGAGCGCTGGCTGATCCCCTTTGGCGTCGGCTATCTCGTCGGCATTCCCCTCCTGGTGTTGACCGTTGCCGCCATCCGCAAGGAAAAAACGCTGCATTTGAAAACCATGCCCGAAAAGGGCAAGGAGCTTTAACGCCCCTCGTTGTCGGGTTTGGGAATGGTGACCTCAACCCGGGTCCCGCCATCCACCGTCACGCGCACCGTGCCCCCGTGCGCTTCCGCAATCCGGCGCACAATCATGAGGCCAAAGCCATTGCCGCTGTCCTTGGTCGTGAAGCGACTCACAAAAAGGCGTCCAAGGAGGTCCGGGGGAAGCCCTGGGCCATCGTCGGAGACAGCTAGAAGCCAATGATCGCCGCGGTCGTGACATTCCACCTCGACGACGCTTCCGGATTGGGAAAGCGCCTCGACGGCATTCTTGACCAGGTTCGTCACAACCTGTTGCAAACGATCGCGATCGGCCCAGATCTGTTGAGTCTCGTCATAGGACTTTTTCAACGTCACAGCTTTCTTCTTGGGCCGCCGCCCCCGACCGGCGGCAAACCATGCATGCTCAACCAAGTCATTAATCACGGTCCAGTCCGGGTTGACCGATATGGGCCGGGCCACGGCCATTAAGTCCGCCGTGAAGCGGCTCAGACGGTCAATTTCCTGCATCATTTCTTGGTAATAATTTTGGGATCCCGGATCCGCTTCCAATTGCGCCATTTCAATATACCCCGACAGCGCCGCCAAGGGATTTCGAATTTCATGCACGAGGCTCGCCACTTGCTCCATGGGAATGGTGTCCATCATGTCGGCTGCGTCCGGCCGCCAGGATTCCACCAGTACATACTCTCCAATGCCCAGACAACGCATTCGATACTCGCCCTGGCGGCTGGTCATTGCGCCCTCCACCACCTCATCCCATGCGGGAAACCCGTAGAGGTCATCCCAAAGGGAATGCTCGGTCAGGCCAAAGGCACGGCGAGCCGCCCCATTGCTCCAGACGATTTCGCGGTTGCGGGCCACCATCACGGCGGTCTCCAGCATGTCCATGGCAACGCCCGCCAAGGGATTCCCTAGCGAATGCAACGTGGCTACGGGTGTGCCGTCAAGCGCCGTGACCGGATAGGAGTGCACCGTAAAGGCGCGGCCGGAAGCCAACGTCACCACCCGTTCCTGAGGCGCCGTTGATTCCCGAGCCTCGTGCGCCAAGCCTCGTATCCATGCAGAATCTGTCCATTCTTCGAGGTATGTCGCCCAGGTGTTTTTCCACACGGGCGCGCCATCAATGGACAAGATGAGCGGGATCGGCAGCCGATCCAACACGTCCCGGCGAAGTACCAGATCGTTTACAAGTGAAATATCATCGGTCAATCGAAAGATGAAGTCATTGTCGTCATGGTTAAAGGTCATTCATCCGCCACCTTTGTGCGATTGGGAGCTGTAGTTGGGGCGTTTTCTCATTATCGCTCATTCGACATAATGTGACGTACTCCTTCTCTTATCACCCATTTTCCCTTTGTTGCCTCTATTCTGTGAGCCGAGGTTTAACGTGTGAACTCTTAGCCCCTGCCACAAAGGGTGGCCTTTCCCCCTTTCCCCCTTTCTCCCCTTTCATCCCAAGTCGGTTCACAACAACGGCCGGCCGCCGCGCACCGTAACGATATCCTCGTTTTCCGAACGCGTCTTCCGAAGGCGGCGGCTCATGGCTAAAAGACTGATGAGCCATCGACCCGTCACACGGTATGAACGGCCGAATAGGTGGACAACGGGCACAGAGCGGGCCCTAACCACATGGAGACGAACAACACGCCGGGGCACCGAAATTCCTCCTCGGGCGGGCGAAGAAGCAGAGCTGGCTGACGAAACACGCCTGCAGTTTTAGGACATGATACCACAAACTTCCAAAAAATGGAACTCGCTTGGGATAACGGTCATCGCGCGGTCTTCTATCGAAAATCGAGTCCCGACTGCACCCGACAGCAGAAAATGCCCCTGTCCACTATCTCCATGCCGTCTGTCCCGAAAACAAATGATTTGCTCACTTCCTCCGGCGGGCGAGAGCCGATGGCTCAGAACCTTTCACTGAGGTTTTACGCAATGCCGGATAACGTGCATAATAGAGGGGATTGGAGACTTTCGCTCGCTCTGGGAGGTGAGGCGACGATGGACGCACGCTCGGACCCTTATAGCAGATGGTTGGTCAATTGGGATCCGGAGGGAGGGAGCATCTATGCCCGAAGCACGGGAACGCCCCGGTGTGGGATTGGCAGATATCCTGGTGGGTGCGTCGATTCTCGCTGTCATCTCTATGGTGATTGGCTGGGCGACGCATAGCCACCCCTACGCCGCGGAATCCGGGCAGATTTCGTTAGTCTGGTGGCGTTTGCCGTTGGATGCCTTATATTCATGGCTCAGAATGGCGGCTGCGTATGTCGTCTCCTTAATTTTCACCCTGATCTACGCCTATGTCGCCGCATTCAACCGCCGCGCGGAGAAAATTTTGATTCCTTTGTTGGATATTTTGCAGTCCATTCCGGTGCTGTCCTTCTTGCCGGTCGTGTTGTTGGCCTTTATCGCGCTGTTTCCCGGTTCCCGCATCGGTGTCAATCTCGCAGCCATTATCCTCATTTTCACCGGCCAGGTCTGGAACATGGTGTTTGCCACCTATCACGGCTTCATCACCATCCCCCGCGACTTGCGCGAGTCGGCGCTCTCACTCAATCTTTCGGCATGGCAGAGATTTCGCACCATGGAACTGCCCTATGCTATGGTTGGCTTGGTTTGGAACTCCATGATGTCGTGGGCCGGCGGCTGGTTCTTTTTGATGGCCTGTGAAATGTTCTCGTTGGGGAACCACAGCTATCAGCTTCAAGGTCTCGGGTCTTATCTGCAGACGGCAGCCAATCAAGGCCGGTGGGGGGCTGAACTGGCGGGACTGGTGACCTTGGTGCTGGTCATCGTGTTGATGGACCAGTTAATCTGGCGGCCTCTACTGGCCTGGGCGGACAAATTTAAGATGGAGATGGTGGAAAGTGCCGATCGCCCCCGCTCGACGGTGCTGAGAGTGCTTCGCCGATCGCTCATCTTGGAGTGGATGGCTGATCACATTTGGTATCCTCTGACGGAATGGAGCGACCGGCTGTTTTCCCATACGTTGCCGCGATTTCGGGAACGAACGGCCGTATCTACCGTCTCTGCCCTAATCCGCTGGCTCATTGTCGCGGCCGTGGTGGTCATTATCCTCACCGCCCTGGAAGGCGCAGTCCATCTGCTCAGCCATTTAAATGGCCACCAGGTGCTCACCGTGGTCTTGGCAACCTTGGCCACCTTAAGCCGGGTCGTGGTGGCGCTTTTCATCTCCGTCCTATGGACAGTGCCGGTCGGCGTGTTTATTGGGCTTAACCGCAAATGGGCGGCTCGTCTCACCCCGGTCACGCAAATTGCCGCGTCAGTTCCCGCCACAGCCCTTTTTCCGGGGCTGGTGGCGATTCTCTTGCACCTAAATGGAGGGCTGAACACGGCCGCCGTGCTTTTGATGGTCCTTGGCACGCAGTGGTATATTCTCTTTAACGTCATTGCCGGAGCATCCGCCATTCCCGAAGATTTGCGCGAAGCGACCCGCATGTTTCGCTTAAGCCGGGCCAAAACCTGGAGCACGCTGATTCTTCCGTCTATCGCGCCGTTTCTCATTACCGGCTTGATTACCGCCGCGGGCGGCGCTTGGAACGCCAGCATCGTGGCCGAGTACGTCAGCTTCCATGGGCACACCTACACCACCTTCGGTGTTGGCTCTATCATCGCGCAAAGTTCCCAGCACCATGGCTTTCCCATTCTTCTTTTGGCGACCGCGATGCTGGCCTTGACGGTGGTTCTCGTCAACCGCCTAGTCTGGCGGCGCTTATATAATAAGGCTGCAGAACGCTATTCTGTTTCTTGAAGCGAGGTGGAAAAATGGCTTCCGGGTTGAAGAAGGCCGCTCAAAAAAATGATGCGCTCGTGCGCCTATTGGGCGTGACTAAAATGTACAAGCAGCCCGACAACTATGATATCCGGGTTCTGGATGACATCACCTTGGATATTCAACCGGCCGAATTTATTGCCCTCTTGGGTCCCAGTGGGTCCGGAAAATCAACGCTTCTGCGCATCATAACCGGCCTGGCCGCGCCATCATACGGCACCGTGCTCTATCGCGGACGACCCATCGAAGGGCCGAATCCGCGGGCTGCCATGGTATTTCAGAGCTTTGCCCTCTATCCTTGGTTAACCGTCCAGCAGAATGTGGAGTTAGGCTTGGTGGCCAAGGGCGTCGAGCCCGAGGTGCGTCGCAAGCGGGCTATTGAACTCATCGATGTCATTGGTCTCAATGGCTATGAGGACGCCTTCCCCAAGGAACTCTCTGGGGGCATGCGGCAACGCGTCGGCTTCGCCCGGGCCCTTGCCGTGGACCCAGAACTGTTGTGCATGGATGAGCCTTTCTCCGCCCTCGACTTCTTGACGGCGGAAAATCTACGCTCAGAGCTTTTGGACTTGTGGCTGGAATCCAAAATCCCCACGCGCGCCGTGCTGATGGTGACCCACGGCATTGAAGAGGCGGTCTACATGGCTGACCGCATCATCGTTCTGTCCAAAAATCCGGCCCGCATCGTAGCCGACTTGGAGAACTCCCTGCCATATCCGCGAAACCGCAAGGCCCCGGAATTTGTCCAGATGGTGGACCAAGTCTACAAAATCGTGACCGGATGGGACGATGAGGAAGAAGAGGAAGACTTGACGACGGCGACCTCGGCCATACCGTCGGACGCCCAGGAGCTCGAAGAACGGCCTCGGTTGAAGCCCATCCCCTATGGGCACATTTCCATGCTTTCAGGCCTCATGGAACTGGTGCTGGATCGCGGCGGGCACGACGATCTATATCGCTTGGGCGCCGAGCTGTTTTTGGAAGTCGATGATTTGCTGCCGGTTACGGAAACGGCGGAGTTGTTTCACTTGGCGGAGGTCAAGGAAGGCGACCTCTTCATTACCGACCTCGGCCGCACCTTTGTCGAAGGGGATATCAATGACCGCAAAGCCATCATCCGAGAACAGCTAAGAGACATCCCCATCTTTCGCCTCATCCAGCGGGTTTTAGTCACAAAAGCCAATCACGCCATGAACAAGGAGTTCTTTACGGACATTTTAGAGGAACATTTTTCCGTCGAAGAAGCTGAGCGGCAGCTTACGACCGCCATCAACTGGGGACGCTATGCCGACCTGTTTCACTATGACACCGACACCGAGCAACTATATTTGGATGAAGATCAAACCGAGGAGCGTCAGCCCGAGGAATTGCCACAAGAATCCTAACCGATTCGGACATACTGGAATCGGAGGTGATCCGCATGTCCTTATTGCGTTGGGATATGAACGACATGGAACGCCTGAAAGACGACATGACCCGCATGTGGGGCCGGATGCGGGAAGATTGGAACCTCGACCAAACCCGGCCGCACACCCATATGCACCAATTGGACCACGGATATTTGGCCGAGTTTGAATTGCCGGGCGTGAACCCGGAACTGGTCAATATTGAAGTGGACGAAGAGGCGGTCATGGTCCAGGGTGAATTCCCAGCCTGTCCGGGCGAAGTGGACGCGCGCGCTGGACGCCCGTTCCACGTGGTGGTCTCTTGGCCGACGGAAATCAATCCGGACACCGCCGAGGCTGCCTGGCGCCACGGTCTGTTGTCCATCACCGCGCAAAAAGCGGCGGGACACCGCCGCCGGATCTCGCTCCACGACATCCAGCCGCAATAACGCGGCGACCCTCTGGGCTGTATCCCGGAGGGTCGCTGTATCAATGGGGCCGGTTAGGCGGCAATTGATCCGGAGGCGGCGGCTTGCGACCGCTGAAGAACCCGGCCACAAAGCCTAACACCAAGCCTCCCAACACCGGCTGAAAAACCGAATCCGGCGGCCCTACCCAGACAATCGTGCCGCCTTCGGCGACAAGAACCGCGGCTAACGCAATGAGGATCACCTGCCCCATGGAAAAGCGGCCCATGGGTCTTCGGGAACGGCCTACTACCGATCCAATCACGGCCGACGACAGGGCCAAAAGAAGCGCCAAAACGGTTTTCATTTAAAGGGCCCAGGGCGGCCTTCCCATCCTTTCGCTCCATGTCTGTCCCGATCGTACCAGCCCCCAGGCCCGCATTCAACCGCGACGCTCAACTCACCACCACATTGACCAGGCGCGCCGGAACCACCACCACCTTTTTAATGGTGCGGCCTTCTAGGTGGGGCGTCAAACTTTCGTGAGCCAGCGCGGCCTCCCGGATGGCGTTTTCGTCCCAATCCGCATCGACGGTCAAGCGGCCCCGAACCTTGCCGTTCACCTGCACCACAATCTCGACTTCCTGCTCCTTGAGCCAGGCCGGATCATAGGTCGGCCAGGCGGCTAGATGAACGCTCTCTTGATGGCCCAGCCGGTGCCACAGCTCTTCGGCCAAATGCGGCGCCATGGGGGCCAGAAGCAACACCAACGTCCCCAGCAACTCTTGCTGTTCGTCAGCCTCGACGTGCTCTAAATCCTGATATAGCGCGTTGGTGTACTCCATTAGCGCGCTGACGGCGGTATTGAAGGCCCGCCGGACTCCGATATCCTCACCCACTTTCTTTATCGTGCGGGCCTGAATGCGCTTTAAGGATTCTCGCGCCTTGGCGTCCGATCCCGATGAATGCGGGCGGACTACCAGCCGGAAGACGCGTTGCAGGAATCGGTACGTGCCTTCTACCCCCTGCTGCGACCACTCAAAATCCTTTTCCGGCGGTGCCGCGAACAGCATGAAGAGGCGGGTCGCATCCGTGCCCCATTCGGCCAAAATGGTCTCCGGGCTCAGGGTGTTGCCCTTGGACTTGGACATCTTGGCACCCCCATAGACCACCATTCCCTGTACCAACAGGCTTTTGAACGGCTCGTCGGCGTCTATCCATCCCGCATCGTGCAGCACCTTGGTGAAGAATCGGGAGTACAGCATGTGCAGCACAGCGTGTTCCTTGCCGCCGACATATTCGTCAACCGGCATCCAGTAGTTGGCCAGCTCGGAATTAAAGGGTTCGGAAACGCTCTCGGGCGATGTGTAGCGCAAATAGTACCAGCTGGAGTCCACAAAGGTATCCATGGTGTCCGTCTCCCGCCGTGCCGGTGCACCACACCTTGGACAGACGGTATTGACCCAATCCTCGGCTTGCGCCAACGGTGACGCACCGCGTCCGGTAAAGGCTACATTGTCCGGCAACAGCACCGGCAACTGGTCTTTGGGAACCGGTACCGGACCGCACGATGGGCAGTGGATAATGGGAATGGGTGCGCCCCAATAACGCTGTCGGGAAATGAGCCAATCCCGCATGCGATAGCTGACTCGAGGCTCGCCGAAGCCCATGCTCTTCAAATGATCGGCAATGGCAGACTTGGCAGCCTCAGAATCCATCCCGCTAAACCGCCCTGAATCCACCAGCACCCCGGGAGCCACATAAGGCAGCTCCGGCTCCTCATGAGATGCGGGCTGAACCACCCGGCGAATGGGCAACTGATATTTCACCGCGTAGAGGTAGTCCCGCTGGTCGTGGGCGGGAACCCCCATTACCGCCCCTGTGCCGTAGTCGGCCAGCACATAGTTGGCCACCCAGACCGGGATGGGATCGCCGGTCAGCGGATGGCGGGCAAAGACCCCGGTAAACACCCCGCGTTTTTCGGTGTTTTCGGCTGTCCGCTCCATGTCGCTGACCAAGCGTTCCCGCTCCACGAAGCCCCGCACGGTGGCCTCCTCCGGTCGGCCCTGAATGATTTTTTGAACCAAGGGGTGCTCGGGCGCCAGCACAATATAGGTCGCTCCATAAAGGGTGTCCGGGCGCGTCGTGAAGACGCGCACTCGGTCAGGAAAGCCGATTAGCTCAAACTCGACCGCCGCCCCCTCGCTGCGTCCAATCCAATGGGTTTGCTGGGCCTTGATTTCCTCCGGCCAATCAATGGTTTTCAATCCTTCCAGCAGTCGATCAGCGTAGGCGGTAATGCGGAAATACCATTGCGTCAGATCGCGCTTGGTCACGACCGAGTCGCAGCGCCAACACAGCCCATCCTCGACCTGTTCGTTGGCCAGCACGGTCTCGCAACTCGGGCACCAGTTCACGGCGCCGGCCCGCTGATATGCCAATCCTCGCTCAAAGAAGAGCAAGAAGAGCTCTTGGGTGAAGCGATAATAATCGGGCAGACAAGTGGTCACCTCGCGACTCCAATCAAACGACAGCCCCATCTGCTGCATCTGCCGCTTCATGTAGTCGATGTTGCCCATGGTTGAGACCTTAGGCGGGATACCCGATTTGATGGCAGCATTCTCCGCCGGCATGCCAAAAGCATCCCAGCCCATCGGATGCAGTACCGCGTATCCGGCCATGCGATGGTATCGGGCAATCACGTCCCCGAGCGTGTAAACCCGAACATGCCCCATGTGCAAGTGGCCGGATGGATAGGGGAACTGCTCGAGGCAGTAGAATTTGGGTTGTTGAGACGTCAAGGGCGCGCGATAGGGCTGGGTTTCGTCCCAACGCTGACGCCAATAATTTTCAACGGCGCCGACATCATAGCGCTCCGGTATTTGCGTTTTCTCCTCCAACTGACCATTCCTCCAAATAAAAAATCCCTAGCGTTGACTAGGGACGAGCGCTGCCCGCGGTACCACCCCAATTAGCCCCCACTGGGACTCTCTCGGCCGAGCGTTAACGGGCTCTCCCCAGTCTCCCCCGGTGAGAAGAAGCCTCTGTCCGTTGGCTTTCACCACTCCCAACTCGCTAGATGGCCAGATCGCTTCGTATTCGGGATCATCGACACTATTCTCGTTTTGCATATTTTACGAAAGCCGACGAGAAAACGCAAATTCGCCACGTCGTTCGGGGCGGCCGGTTTCTACTGCTAATCCCCGTCACCAATACCGTCTCACGGGGATGATGCCCCCCTCGAACCGAAAGCGAAGGACGTGACAGCAAAAGGTCCGGTCACGGAGAGCTTCGCCTGCCTGGAGACCTGGCTGCCAAACAGGTCCCGTGACGGAAGGATCGATAATCGACGGCGACAGATGAGCCCCCGACACGTACCAAAACCGAGACTTCACCGGCAGTTTGCATCGTCTTATGGTTTCGGTGCCAATTCAAGTACCCCATGATACTCCTGCTATAATAAGATAGTACCTCCGCAAGCGAAACCGGCCACGAGGTGAGATGTGTGCGCGAGAGAGAACTTTTACTGCTGGGCATCCTCATGGCCCATAGCCAACATGGCTACCAAATCAATGAGTTTATCGAGATGAACTTGAGTCGGGTCACCGATATGAAGAAATCCACCGCCTATGCCACCTTAGACCGCTTGGCCGTACAGGGGCTCGTGGAGGTTCACAGCGAACAGGCCGGCAATAGACCGGTTCGCAAAGTCTATTCCATCACAGCGCAGGGGATGCAGTACTTTCGCAATCTGCTTAAGGACAATTTAATGAGTGGCGACAAGATGCAGTTTACCGGCGACATCGGCCTGATGTTCATTGATCATCTCTCCAAAGAGGACGCGGTCCACTTCCTAGAAGAGCGTCGGGAATCATTAAGTCGTGAAATTGCACGCCACGAACAAGCCCCGCCCCATGGATTTGGCCTGGGTGTCGATCTCGCGATGGATCATCATCTCGCGCACCTAAAACTGGACCACGAGTGGCTCACCCAGGTTATTAACGATTTACGATACAATAGTCCCGATGACGCCGCTTCAGCGGTACCCAACCATGACCTGACAAGCAAGGGGGTCTCACATTAAACGCTTGCCCGTAGTCCGATGGGCCCAAGAAGTCACGCCTTCGATCACCATGAACGCTCAAAAGAAGCTGCGTGACATGGCCCCGGCGGAGTCTCGGCACCACATCACGCAGTCAGTGCCCCTTTTGCCCGTGTCTAATACCGATCTCACCCGTTCATCTAGGCAGCAGATCGCCGGTAAGCTGGCAACCGAGGACTTCAACTACGACTGGTAGACCACCGTGTACTTCTCAATCTTCGAACCCGTCGCGGGCGACCTCGAGGTTCGGTCATGGGAGTGAGCCTGGGCAAACGCATCGCTGTTTCTCCAGGCCTCAAAATCGGCCTCGCTTTCCCACTTGGTGTAGACGACCTGTTTATTTTCGCCCACGGCATCCAAAAACTGGAATTCAAGACACCCAGGGATCTTCTTCATATTTTCACCAGAGCCGGCAAACATTTGCGCCATGTGGCCCTTGGCGTCCTCGGGAATACTCAGCACGTTCATCACGACGTACATTGATGCAGCCCTCCCCGCTGATAGTGGTTAGATGGTGGAACACTTCTGACGTTCATCCCGTCCTCAGCAACATACCATAGTCATATCCGATTAGTCCATATTGGACTATAGCAATTGAAGCATGCCCGTTGAGATGACTGTCGAAACGGAGGCCAAGCGAAGGTAGTCAAAATGCCGACTCTGAAAAAACTTGCGGTCGAAAAAAGGAGAATGATTTTGGTGAACAGAATCTCAAACGGCGCGGAAGTTTTGCCATTCAATATTTTGTGAGGTAAGAGTATGGAGGAAACGCTTTGGGAGCTATCCCGGCTGTACCAGGTTTGGCGCGAGGCGCCCGCGCTGGACGTGGTGTTTCAGCCCTTGGTGCATATCCCCAGCGGTCAAGCCTTTGGTTTTGAGGCCCTAAGTCGGCCTCGGCTCGATGAGCGCCCCGTACCGATCGGCTTGTTGTTGGAATCGGCAGCTGGTACTGGCTCGCTGTCGACGTTTGACGAAATTGCCCTTCCGGCGATTTTTCGGGCGGCGGAACGCCTTCGGTTTCCATCGCATTTGCGGCTTTTCGTCAATGTCTCGCCTTTGACGCTGTTAAACCCGGACTTGTTGTTTCAGGCTTTGGCGTCGGTCGATCTCAAGCCGGAGCAAATGGTCATAGAAATCTCGGAACGAGAATCTATTCCGGAGTCCCTTCCTTTGGTGGAATTGCTGGCGCCCTTCCGCCGTGTGGGAATGGCCGTGGCCCTGGACGACTTTGGCGCCGGCTACTCCGGACTCAATCGCTTAGTCGGGCTCGATCCGGACTTTGCCAAGATCGATCTGAACCTGGTGCGGAATATTGACCAGAGCACCGTCAAGTATGCATTGGTCGAAAGTACGGTACGGTTTGCGCGCCAGGCCGGCCACTTGGAGATTCTAGCGGAAGGCATCGAAACTCCCGCTGAATTAGTCACGCTGCACGAGTTAGGGGTCGCTCTCGGGCAAGGCTTCCTCTTGGGAAAGCCCGCCCCCCATCTCGTGGTCGTGCCTCATCAAATCCCGCTCGCCAAAAAAACCCGACGGGCCCCCGATGCCCAGGCGCAACTGCAGGCCTTTTTAACTACCTCGCATCGCTTGGTGGACGGCATCGCCGCCGGGGAAGGCATGGCGAGCCATATGGTGCATTTGACGGCCCGTCTTTTAGGCGCCGATCACGTTATCTTATGGACGCCGACCAGCGACGGCCTGGAATTTCGCTATGCTTGGCCCAAGGAGCCTCCCACGGAGCGAATCCCGTTCGACATGGGCCATCCCGTATACCAGGCGCTGGTCGACCGACACACCAAGATTCTGCAGTCCCCATCGGACCTAAGCCCCGGTGCTGAGGGTCATGGCATGCAATCCATGATGATTATCCCGGTGGTCGATCATCAGAAGAGTCGTGCGGTCCTGTCGGTCGGCTTTTCCACACCGCTTCATATCCGTCCCGAGGATATTGCCGTAGCCGAAGGGGTGGCGCGGTTGATGGCGTTGACCTGGGTGTCCGATGAGAGCCCTCGCGAGGATGTTCCGGCTTTTGGGGAACCGCTCTTTGAAGCCATCTCCACGCTGGTAGCCCAAGGAGACTTGGATCCCTTGTTGGCCAAGGTGATGGAAGCAGCGCTGTCTGTTTCGGGAGGCCACCTTGGCTATATCGGCATCTTGACGGATGAAGCGCTGCATTGCGTCACTGCGGACGAGGAATCGTTTGACTTTGACCGTGAGGATCTCTTCGATCCCACCACCGATGATGGCCGGGGGCCGGTCGGCCAGGTGCTGCAGCGCCAAGCCTCAATGGTGATTCAAGACATTGACATCGAGCCGACCTTGGACCCTTGGCGTAAAGAAATGCTCGAAGACGGCATCCAGGCGGCCTTAGGCATCCCGTTGCTCTCCAGTGGACGGGTGCTCGGCATCCTCAAAGTGTATCACAGCCGCAAAAACGGCTTCGAGCCGGCTCGGGTTCGGCGCTTGGAAGCCTTAGCCTCGTTGGCCACCACCATTATTGAAAAATGGCAGGAAACCCATGCGGAAGCACGGCAGGCGATACGGGACAAATCTCAGCGGGTTATTGCATTGCTCCCGGAGCTCATCAAATCGCCCAGCGGAGCGGCCGGCCATCGCGCCGTGCAGAACACGCTGCTGGAACTCATGGAAGGCGATCAAACGGGAGTGCTTCGCCCTGACGCTGACGGACAGTTGGCGGCCGTCGATGGTGCCCTTCCCAGGCGTCGGGCAACGGCGATTACCCGCGTCGCCAAGGAAGCCATGGCCAAGAAATGTGTGGTCTTTGACGCCTCACCGGCGGGCGTGGCCGCCATCCCTCTCTTGATTGGCGGACAAGCCATCGGCGCCATTTGGGTCACCGGGCAGCCTGACGCCATGCGAAAGGCCGAAACCCTGAGCCATTCGCTGACCCCCCACCTGCTGTTGCTTTCGCTGGCGGGAAGCGTCGCCTGTCTCATGGAAGACGGACGGCTTCTCTAATAGGAAAGGTTGAGCCCACCGTCAACAGGGATCGTGGCCCCGGTGACATAGCTGGCCGAGGGACTCAACAAAAAGGCAATCACTTGGGCGGCCTCGTCGGGACGCCCAAGCCTATTTAAGGCGATACGCTGGCACACAGCGGCCTCTGCGGCCTCATCTTGCGTCCCCATGCCGGACGCCAGCGCCCCCAGTGAAACCAAATTGACGCGGACTCCGCGCGGCCCCCATTCAGTCGCCCAATGCCTCATCAGCCCTGAAAGGCCGGCCTTGGCGGCGCCATAGCCGGCTGCCGGACCCAACCGGCTTTGATATTGGGCGTCGACACTTCCGACCAGAACCACGCTCGATTCTGGTGCCATCCACGGCGAGAGCGCGCGTCCCAACGCCCAGGCTGAAGACAGATTCACGTCAAGCATCATCCGCCACTCATCCCAGGTGGTGCCCTCCATCCGATCGCTGAACACCACCCCGGCCAAGTGCACCAACCCGGAGACCTCGGCGTCTTGCTCGCGAAGCCACCTCTCCAGTGACGGGCCCCAAAGCTCCATGGGCTTTCGAAAGTCCGCGGGGATAAAGGCAACCCCGGGTCTTGCCACGGGAGTCCGTCCCAATGCAACCACCGGCAATCTCACCAGGTCCAAGAGGGCCTGGCCAATGGCAGAACTTAGGCCGGTAGCAATGATTACCTTTCTCGCCATAAAGAACATCTCCCGGATAAGCTCGCCCAACAGGGGCAAAGATTGGTATGATGGAACATGCGAGTATCGGCCGACTGAGAAAGGATGACCCACATGCCAGATTCCCTCTTTCGATTTAGCCCCCGCCCCAACCGCGCCCATGAAATTCAATGGCGCCCGTGGGGAGAGGATGCATTTAATGAGGCGCAAGAACAGCAAAAGCCGGTGCTGTTGTCTATCTCCGCCGTATGGTGCCATTGGTGCCACGTGATGGACGAGACCACCTATTCCGATCCTCGGATTATTCAACGCATCAATGAGCGACTCCTGCCGGTACGGGTGGACAACGACCAGCGGCCCGACGTCAACATGCGCTACAACATGGGCGGCTGGCCCACCACCGCCATTCTAACCCCAGCCGGTGAAATTATAACCGGGGGCACCTATGTGCCACCCGATCAGATGCTCCAGTTGTTGGATCAGGTCGACAACTACTGGAATGAGAACAAGGACAACCTGGGCAACACGTTAACCGAGCCCAATCTTCCCACCTTGGCCGAGGTCCAGACACCTGACCAGGCTGTTGTCGATGAAATCATCGAGACCATTCGCCAACAGTTTGACCGTGCCTATGGGGGGGTGGGCGTCATGCCCAAATTCCCTCAACCAGAAGTCTGGGAACTGTTCTTGTCCCACTTTACGGCGACGGGAGACGGGTCCCTAGCGGGGATGGCGGTCCGCACCTTGGACGCCATGGCGGGGTCCAACCTCTATGACCAACATGCCGGCGGCTTCTTCCGCTATTCCACTACGCGGGAGTGGACCATTCCCCATTTTGAGAAAATGCTGGAGGACAACGCGGAATTGGCACGGTTGTATTTGCGCGCCTTTCAAACGCTGGGCGACGAGACCTATCGTCAAATTACCGACCATTTGTTGAGTTGGGCCAACCGCACTCTCATGGGGCCCGATGGGCTCTGGGGTGGTTCGCAGGATGCCGACGAAGACTACTATCGCCTGCCGCCGGAAGAACGCGACAAGCGGCAGCAGCCCTATGTCGACCCCACCATTTATACGCATGCCAATGCGCTCATGATTCAAAGCCAACTACTCGCAGCTAGCCTCATCAACCCCAATCAGTATGGTCCGATTGCGCTGACCGCCTTGGAGGCGCTATGGGACCGAATGTGGGACGAGGACGAGGGAGGCTTGTACCATCTTGATCAGGACGAAGCGCCGGAATTAAAAGGGCTTCTCATGGACGTGGCTCCCATGGCTCATGCTCTGTTGGACGGCTATGAGTACACCGGCGATCCGGTCTTTTTAGAACGGACCCACACCCTCTTGGCCTGGGCGGATGCCCGGCTTCTTGGCGATCGGGTGTACTGGGATCAGACCGAGCGCGAAGGGTCCGATGCTGTGGGCCGCTTGAAGCATCGTCAGCAGCCCCTTAAGGAAAATGCCGTTATGGCCCGAGCTTGGCTCCGCCTCGGAACCATTGAAAACGACGAAGACGAGTTGAACCGCGGCCGGGCCATTTTGGGAGCGCTGGCGGACTACGCCAAGGAGCAGGGGATTTTTGCCGCCTCTTGGGCATTGGCGGCTGACATGGCCGAGGCTCCGGAGCTTACGGCCACCATCGTGGATTCCCCCAGCCATCCGGGCGTCGAGTTGCGTCGCGCGGTATTTGGTGTCTATGACCGTCGCCGGGCGATCCGCAGCTGGCCCGTTGGCACCCCCGAGTTCGAAGCCTCCGGGCTCCCGGAACTGCCGCTGCCGGCGCTCTATATCTGCCGCGGCACCGCCTGCGCCGCCCCAGTGACTGAGCCCGACCAGATCGTCGAGGCGCTCCGTTCCCTCATTTTTCCCGAGGGAACTCCGTTCCCTCAAGAAAACGGCCAAGCCTAAAAAGACCCCCGGGAGTTTCCTCCCGGGGCCTTTTTTATTGCCGACCGGCTTTGAGGGCCGCGCGGTCCACCACCACCGCATCGCCCCACAGTCGTTCCAAGTTATAGTATTGGCGCTCCTCCTCGGTGAACACATGCACCACCAGTCCGCCATAATCCAAGAGAACCCAATGAGCCCGGGCTCGGCCAACCTGGTTGATCCGTTCCAAACCTCGCGCCTGCAACGCCTCATCCACCGCATCGGCAATGGTTTGGACCTGAATCACGTTGGTTGCTGAAACAATCACAAAGTAGTCCGCAATCAGGGTGACGTCGCGCATATCCAGAACCACCACGCGCTCCCCTTTTTTGCCTTCTGCCGTATCAGCCGCCAATAAGGCGTTGGCCAATATGTCGTTCGTGATGATGCCCCCTTAATGAGTGTCCTGTACGGTGCCCGCCGTACACTGATCCAGCGCCCGCACCATGTCCGGATGTGGAGCAAGCCCCCTACTCAGAAGATATGCTTGGGTATTCTTCAATACGGCACAATACCCACCGTTTAAATCCTCAAGCGCCTGGAGATACAACGCTTCCCTAAGCGCGTATCGGCGCCCCGGTTCCACCCCATCGGCAATAAAGAGCGCCTGCGCCAAGGGTCCAAGATTAGCGGCGCCGGTGGTATGATAGCGGATGGCTTCGAGCACCTGCGGCGTCCCTCGCCCGGCGCGCTCTACCCATTTCGCAGCTATGGGGCCATGAAGAAGCAAGGGCTCTGCCTGTTCCTCAGGCCCGATAACAATCCCCAGAGTCTCGGCCTCGGCGAGGAGCGCCGGCCGCGACATCTCCCGCGCCAAATCATGCGCCCAGCCCCCAAACCAGGCCAGCTCTTCATCCAGATGGTGCTGTTGCGCCAACGCGCGCATCACCGCGGCAACACGCTCAGCGTGCGCCTGGCGATGGCGCGATAACGTCTGGAAGCGTTCCTCAAGGGTCACAGATAACCTCCCTGTCTTTCCGCCATCTTACAAGGAATCCGGACGGCTTGCAACGCAACGAAGGATCACGGCTCGCGCCGCGATCCTTCGAGGTTGTGCTGAGTTTGACCAGGTGTGGTTAGTACTTGCTTTGCCGCGGGCGCGCTTCGTTGACTATGATGTCGCGACCGCCCAGTTGCGTCCCATTCATCGCCTCAACCGCTTGCTCGACATCCTGATCCTCAACCTCAACAAAACCGAAACCGCGCGAGCGGCCGGTTTCCCGGTCAGTGATGATGCGCGCGCTCACCACTTGCACATGCCGCGAAAAAGCCTCGGCCAACTCGTCTTCCGACATTGACCACGGCAGATTACCCACATACAACGTCTTTGCCACTCAAATTCCTCCCTGTCTCTTCCTCAAGGCACCTGGCCAGGGACCCAGGCACCCGGTTCTCTAATCCACTCGGTACGGATAAGGAAACTCCGCGATGCTGGGAAACCACTGGACTTGAACACAGTATGAACATTTCTGGCGCCCTTCATGCCCCAAATTCGGCATAGACCTGATTCTTGGCGATATAGTGCTCTACCGCTTCGGGAACCAGGTACTTGATGGACAATCCTTGCTGCAACCGCTCGCGAATCTGGCTCGACGAGATGGCCAAGGCCGGCACTTCCAAGGGGTGAATCCGAGCCACCCGCTCGGCGCCCAGCTGCTGCTTCAGCGCTTCAATCTTCTTCAGCGAATAGCCTGGGCGACTAGCCGCAATCAGTTCGGCATTCTGGAAAATCGCATCCGGGTAGTGCCAACTCACAATATCCAAAATGGCATCCGCGCCGGTGATGAAATACCACAACACCTCCGGATCCAAAGCCCGAAAATGGGCCAGGGTATCGCTGGTGTAGGATGGCCCTTGGCGGTCAATCTCCACACGCGAGATTTCAAAGTGCTGATTCGAAACAATGGCCAAAAACGTCATCAGATACCGATGCTCGGGGTCGGCTACAGCTAAGCCGGACTTATGCGGAGGCTGTCCCGCGGGAATGAATATCACCTGATCCAGATGAAAAGCATCCCGAGCTGCTTCCGCTGCCACCAGGTGACCGTAATGGATTGGATTGAACGTGCCTCCCATAAGCCCTATGGCTCGACGCCCTTTAACCATTGTGACCCCAATTCGACGCCGTTTCGTTCAAATCCTCTATTTTTCGAGAATTAGGCCTCATCTTCTTCCTCAGCGGTCAAATCATCATTGCGGAAGAACAGCAAGCCTTCGCCCACCCAAACCGAGGTGTTGTTCGGCACCTTGGCCCGGCGGAGCGCCTCCACGACCCCCCGACGGCGCAGATATTCCACGAAGTAGTCTTCCGCATTGGCATGGCCCCAAAGTGTCATGCGCGCCCGCTGCTCCACGTCACCCACGATGCGCACGGCATCCTTGCCTTCCGGAATCACCCGAAATCCGCGCATAGGTGTCTGCAGCACCGGTTCACGCCGTACAGGCTCCAAGGCTGGGTGGACGTCCAAAAGACGCCGGACCCGCCACATCAAATCAGCCACGCCCTCTTTAGTCACGGCCGAGATCGGAATGACGGGCTCAGGCTGAAGACTTTGGCGAAACCGTTCGTAGACTGCCTCACTGCCGGAAACATCCAGCTTGGTCGCAACCACCAGCATGAGCTTCCCCGCTAACTCCGGCGAGAAAGAGGCTAGTTCATTTAAGATGATGTGGTAATCGTCTACGGGATCGCGGCCGGTGTCCGGACTCATATCCACCAAATGTAGCAAGATGCGGGTTCGCTTGAGATGGCGGAGAAATGTGTCGCCCAAGCCCAAGCCAGTATGGGCCCCTTCAATGAGGCCCGGTACATCCGCAATCACAAATGGATCCCCATAATCCGCCACCACCCCTAAATTGGGTACTAGGGTCGTAAACGGATAGTCCGCTATCTTCGGCCGAGCCGCCGACACAACGCTAATCAAGGTGCTTTTGCCGGCATTAGGAAACCCCACTAGACCCACATCAGCCAACAGATTCAGCTCCAGCCGGACATCGAACGCCTCGCCGGGCTCCCCGCGCTCTGCCACCTTGGGCGCTCGATGAGTGGAACTGACAAAGTGCGTATTGCCTTTTCCCCCTCGTCCGCCCTGCGCGATGATGGCGGTCTCCCCGGGGTAGATCAGGTCCGCTACAACCTCTCCATTTTCCCGGGTCACCAGGGTTCCAGGGGGCACCTTCACCACTAGGTCCTCTCCGTCTTTTCCGTGGCGCCGGTTATTGCCGCCCGGCTCACCGTCCTGGGCCCGAAACCGACGGTTGTGGCGAAAGTCCATCAAGGTGTTGAGTCCGGGATCCACCTGAAAAATCACATCGCCGCCACGGCCCCCGTCTCCGCCTGCGGGCCCGCCATTCGGCACATACTTTTCACGGCGGAACGCCATGGAGCCGTTGCCGCCCCGACCAGCCTCGACATAAATGGTGACTTCATCAACAAACATGGTATCCCTCGCTCACAGCTGCTCAGATGTGCTTTGGACGGCGTTCCGCCTTGAAGGCCAACTTATGGCGACTCCGTCCGGCCCCAGCGTCCATCCGCGGGGCACCGAGCGCGGTGCGTCGGCCACCACAATACGAAAACCTTCGCCGGCAAAGTCGACCGTCATGGTACTTTGCGCCATGCGGATAGCTTCCCTCAATCGCCGCTCAAGAATCCAAGCCATGCGGTAGCTGGGTGCTAAAGTATCCAGTCCTGACCACCGGATCACCACGCCCCGCTCCTCGCCACGTGCATCCCAGCGTAAAAACAAGTAGCTCCAATGACTCGGAAGGTGGCGAAACCAGCGGGATTGGGATGCCTCTTGGATCATGAGCCGCTCCATGGCCTCTTCAGCCTTTTGCACGGCGCCCAGCTGCAACCAGCCCGTGACTAGTTGCAGCTGGTTCGCAAGCCGATGGCGGCGCTGTCGAATGATGAAAATCGCTTCCCGGCGGTGGCGGAAAGCCGCCCACTCCGCTACATAAAGGACAATAATCAGAAGTACAAAAAGGCGCCAAGGGCGGTGCAACGTGTAGTCGACCACCCCTAGCGCTAGGAGCACTCCAATTCGAATCCAAAATCCTCTCACCGTCGAAGCCGGAAACTACTGAGCCTCAGTTACTGGAACAATGTCGATGACCCGACGCGTGTGGCTCTTTTCCCGGAACTCAACGCGCCCATCGACCTTGGCATACAGCGTAAAGTCACGGCCCATGCCGACGTTGTTGCCGGGATGAAATTGCGTACCCCGCTGGCGGATAATGATGGATCCGGCACTCACAACCTGACCCTGGTGGCGTTTCACACCCAACATCTTGGGGTTGGAATCACGTCCGTTGCGGGAGCTACCGCCACCCTTTTTGTGTGCAAACAACTGTAACCGCATCTGATGTCCTCCTTAATCAATCCGTGTTCAAAACTTAATTCTGCTCTTGGTAGCGGACCGCCTGCGGCTCCGATGCCGCTAAATCCTTCAGCCCCACCAATATGGTTTCCACCACCGCCCGGGTCTCAGCCCCCATCGGCTGATGGAAAAGAAACTCCGCATTCCCGGGCTCGACTTGCCCACCCGCCGGCTCGTGCACGACTCGTGCTAATCCCAGAGACAATGTCTCCACTAACGCGCTCACCGCCGCGCAGACAATGTCTTCGCCATAGGCGCCCTGGCCGGCATGCCCGCTCACCCGGAGCTTCCACGGTTGGCCATCCGGGCCACGGGTAAGGCCAACCGTTACCATTAGAGTTCGATGCGGTCGATCCGGACCCGCGTTTGCGATTGACGATGACCCTGACGCCGACGGTAGTTGCTCTTTGGCTTGTACTTGAAGACCAAAATCTTTTTGCCCCGCTCCTGCCCTAACACGGTGGCCAACGCCTTCGCGCCGGGAACATATGGGGTGCCAACGACCGGCTCACCCTCATCCCCCACGACCATTAAAAGGTTCTGAAAAGTTAACTCTTCCCCCGGTTCTCCGGGCAATTTTTCCACAACTAAAACTTGACCGGGTTCCACACGATATTGCTTGCCCCCGGTTTCAATCACTGCATACACAAGAAAGTCCTCCTCATCCTGAGGTACCGTTAGTCCAATGCATGCTATCACATTCCGGATCGATTGTCAAACAGCGCGGTTCATGGATCGGCCCGCCGGGCCCCTTCGGGCGGCACCCGAAGAATGATGTAGACCAGATTGACCAGCCACTCCAACTTCCCGCGTACGCCGAGAACCAAAAAACCTGCCACAACGCCCACCAGTCCGCCGAATAGTACGTCCGTCGGCCAGTGTACGCCCACAAACACACGAGCCCAGGCGACGGCAAACGCCAAGATTAACGCCCAAATCCCGTCTCCGACGCCAGCATAAAGAAGTCCAATGGCAAAGCCGAAGCTGCCGGCCGCGTGGTCGCTAGGAAATGAGGTGTCCTTGGGATGCGTAATGAGTTGGTGAACTAAATGCGGCTCCAATACAAAAGGACGGGGGCGATACGGCGTCACATGCGAGATGATCACGTTAATCACCAACGCGACCACGCCCGCTACCACGGAATACACCACTGCCCGCCGAGCCCGGGTGCGGCGATACGGAGGCCAAAACCACATGACAATAAAGATGAGTGCCCAAATCTCCGGGGCGAACTTCGCCAAGACCACCCCCAGCAAATCGAGAATGGCATTGTGGCCCGCCGGCGCGTTTACCCAATGCTGCACATAGAAGTCAAAACTATTGACGCCTGGATGTACCAAACTAGTCCCTCCGTTGTTCCCGTAATTACCATTCCCCGTTTAAACGCACGACTTGGCAAAAATATTACCCACGGTATCGACCGCAACCGAAACGGGTGCCCCACCCTTGGGCGGTTTGGAAGGAAGAAGGCGCTTTCCCCGTTGGGAAGCGCCCTCATCTTGTCCATGTTGACTCTATTTGCTCGCCGCCACTTCGTCATCGACCCGGGCCACGATGCGCGCGGTCGCAAAGGTACGGAGCGCCCGTACAATCTCCACCTCCACGCGCTCTCCCACGTGGCTCCCACCGCTTTCAATATCCACTACGTAGCCTGAGATGCGGGCAATGCCGTCGTTGGGATTGGTGGCGTGGCGCTCAGCAATCTCCAATTCCAAATGGTCCCCATCATGGACCGGAAGCGCACTCTGTTCCACCTCGGCCTTGTTCCCCACGGCCACAAATTCCACATGATTGATATCCGTCACGTCAACCCCGCGTACAAACACCGAGCGGCCGGTATCATGCTCCAAAACCCGCAGATTGCTGCCTCCCGGTCCAATCAAGTGCGCCGCCACCAAGGGGTGGGTCTCAACCAGCACCGCCTCGGCTCCCGTCTCGCGGAGCTTTTCCATAATGCGATAGCGGATGCGCCGTGCCACCACATCTTCCGACAGGACATGACCCCGTCCCTCGCAGACTGGGCATACGCGCGTCATCTGATTTAACAACGACTCCCGCACCTTCTTGCGCGTCATCTCCAACAAGCCAAGCCGCGTCAAGCCGAGCACTGTGACCCGGGTGCGGTCATCGCGCAAGGCCTTTTGAAAGGTTTTGATGACCTCCGTCTGGTCCGCTTCATTCTCCATATCGATGAAGTCGACAATCACAATGCCGCTAATGTCGCGCAACCGCAATTGGCGGGCGATTTCAACCGCCGCCTCTTTGTTGGTGGCCAGTACGGTGTCGGAGAGGTCCGTGGTCCCGACATTCTTGCCGGTGTTGACATCGATTACCGTGAGCGCCTCGGTTTCGTCAATGACCAAATATCCGCCGCATTTGAGCCACACGCGGCGCTTCAATGCCCGATCCAATTCCGCTTCAATGCCGCGCGCTTCGAAGATCGGGACCGGCCCCTGGTATAGCTCAATACGGCTTTTCAGTCCCGGAGAAAGCGACTGGGCCAATTCCCGAGCACGCATATAAGCATGCGGGTCATCAATGATAAAGCGATCCACGCTGTCATCCAAGTGATCGCGCAGGCTCTTGGCAATCAGCCCGGCCTCGCGATGCAACATCTGCGGCGCCCGCGAAGTCCGGCTCTTATGCCGCACGCGCGACCACACCCGTCTCAGGTAGGCTAAGTCCCGCATCAGCGCCCGTTGCGATGCCCCTTCGGCCACCGTACGGACAATTAAACCCATCCCCTTAGGGCGCAGCTTTTCCGCCATTTCCCGGAGCCGTTCGCGTTCCCGCTCACTTTCAATGCGCCGCGATACCCCCACCGTTTCGGAATACGGGGTGAGCACCAGATAGCGGCCCGGAAGACTAATATCGGTGGTCACGCGAGCTCCCTTGTTGCCAATGGGCTCCTTGGCGATTTGCACCACAACCTCCTGGCCCACCTTGAGCACGTCCTGAATTGGCCGTGATTTGGTGTGGTCACGATCCTCCGCATGCGCATCGTCCACATAGAGAAACGCATTTTTCTCCAGTCCAAGATTCACAAACGCCGCCCGCATTCCGGGCAACACATTTTCTACGCGGCCTTTGTATATGTTGCCGGCCGCCTGCTCAGCCTCCTCGTGGGTAATGTAAAACTCGACCAGTTGCCCGTCTTCCACAATTGCCAAACGACTTTCGTGCGGTGCATAGTTAATCAAAAGTTCCTTAAAAACTTTTTGCTCCGGCTCTTCAGGGGAATCCGCGTCCCCTAGGGATTTTTGGCCGGGTACCTCTTCCGCCGCGTCAGCCACAACCAAAGCTGGCAAAATCCCCCAACGGCGACGCTTGCGCCGTGGCATGGTGAAACCCCTTTCTTGGATTCTCAAAAATTTCTAAACTTTAGGGGGACACCTCTTCGCGTAAAGGATGTCCTCAAGGGTATCATACCATGAACCACCCCCCAGTCAATCGGGCTAGCCCGAGAGTAGTTCGGCGATGGGCAGTTCCGGCCCGAACCGTTCCATGCCCGACAGCAGCGCCTCTTCATAGAGAATACCCATTCGCCTCATGTCGGCATCCAACACCACGACCCGATGGTACTTCAAAGGCCGCATGACCCGGATCACGTCGCCGAGCGCCACATCCCCCCGGACCGCCAAGTCCTCCACGGTCCACACGGGCCGGCGCTGAAAACCCAAAATCCGCTGGCCGAGGTCGCGAATGATGAGGTAAGGCGCATGGTGCGGCGTCCTGTAAGCACCCCAATATAAAAACGCGGCAAAGATTCCGAGCCCCAATTGCAGTTGACCCCCGGCCAGCATCGCCAGGGCGGCCGCAAATAGAAGGCGCGCCAGCCATAGTCCGCCTTCCCTGACCCGCCGCTCGGATTCCTGATACCCCATCTGCCGTGAGAGATAGAGGCGCGCTAGGCGGCCGCCATCCAGCGGTGCCACCGGCAAAAGGTTGATGGCGCCAATGGCTAGATTGGCCTCGATAAACTGGGTTACGTACTCCGGATTCATTGGCAGCGCCCGCTGAAAGGCCCAGGCGAAAGCCGCCCAAAAAAAATTGGCCAAAGGTCCCGCAACCGCCACCATGGTCTCCACATAGGGATCCTGGGTGTCAAGACCAGGGATGCGCGCCATGCCCCCAAACGGCCAAATCTCGATGCGCTCGATATCCAGGCCGTACAAATCGGCCACCACGGCATGGGTCAGCTCATGCAAGGTGACGGCCAAAAAGGCGATAATCATGGTGCGCCCATGACCGGCTGCCCCGTAGAGTACTAACACCCCTAGGAAAAGCGGATTAATGCGGACTTGGCGCCACAGAGGAGCGCGTGCCATGTTAGTGTCGAATCCACCCGGCCCCAAAGAGCGCCGAGCCTAAGGGATTCACGGGATACCCATCTTTGGTGGCGCCAAGCGTCAACTCCCGGGACCTGAGGTGGCCAATCACGGTGGTCGGCTGGACCCGTTGACCTTTATGGAGGGCTGCCGGGGCGATGCCCTTGAAGTCCACGAGATACCCATTAGCGCGAACTTCAACCGCCGTCCGGCTGACCCGAACCACGGATGCCATCATCCCCGCTTCGACCGGTGCATGAAGCCCCGCTTTAATGGTAGCTGCCGGATTGAATCGGGCTTTAGCCCCGGTTCCCTGCCACCCGAAGGACTGCACCAGCCTTGCGCTGGCCACCGGCGAAATCCAATGCGGGACTGTCTTGGCGGCAGGAGAGGCGATTCCCTTAGGCATGGGCAGGGACAGGCTGCCCAGGTGAGCCCCTGCGGGAACATGCGTGCTGGTCTCAATCCAATGTTGTGTATTGGCCATAATAAGGCGGGCGGCCCGGCCTGACGTGTGCGAGGCCAGTGCCAGGGTCATGAGAATCAACCCCGCAATTAGCCAGCGCACCCATCCCATACGGGGCATCGTCTCCGGGCTTGGCTTATCCTGAGGCCAGGAAATTTCCGGTTTGGCCATGTCCATCCCTCCACGAGATGGTATGAGCCGGCGATAGGCAATATGTCCCAGTACT
Source organism: Sulfobacillus harzensis (assembly GCF_012933365.1). Lineage (GTDB taxonomy): Bacteria > Bacillota > Sulfobacillia > Sulfobacillales > Sulfobacillaceae > Sulfobacillus_B > Sulfobacillus_B harzensis. The sequence goes on from NZ_JABBVZ010000005.1 coordinate 45,590, forward strand.
TAGCTTAAGGGAGAGTAATACACTGCCAGGGAATGCGGCAGTATACCGAAGTCGAGAAGCCAACGCGAATCCTGGCGGGTCACCTCGTGCTGCAAGAAGCCCCACTCCTCGCCGGTCAAAATCGGACCCACACGCCCCACCCGATTGAGAACGTAATAGGCATAGCGCTTGGGGACCCGCAGGGTGAGAATGCGGAAGAGATGCACGTCACGGGCAATGTGGCGAACCACGTCCTCCAGCTTCATCGACTGCGGTCCTCCGATATCGTAAATCTGCCCAATAGTGCGTTCCAGCCACAGCGAGCGCAGTGCGATTTCCGCTACATCGCCGACATAGACGGGCTGAATCAATGGTTTGGACTCCGGGAGCACCGCCCATGGGCGGTTGGCCGCTTCTTCGAGTCGCTTGAAGGTTTCCGACCCATGGCCAAACATGAGGTGCGGACGCAAAATCGTGTATTCCAGCCCGGAATTGACCACCACCTGCTCCCCCACCCATTTGCTCTGCTGAAAGCGCGTGGGCGCATGAAATCCCGCTCCCATGGCGCTAATATAGATAAATCGCTGCACGCCTCGCTCTTGGGCTTCCCGTACAATGCGGCGGGTCCCCTCTTCATGCAAGGCCTCAACCTGGTCGGTTTCGCCGGGATGATGCCCGGCACAGTGAATAATGGCGTCAAACGTTAGTTCGGGTCCCTCAAAGCCCTCCTCTTTCAACAAGTCCCCAACCATGGGCACGACGCTCAAATCGTTCTGGATCTCCCGGGTGAGCCCTACCACCCGATAGCCCATCCGCATGAGCCGTTGGCTCAACTCTCGTCCTAGAAAGCCGGTCGCTCCCGTGACCAACACATTGCGCATGTCGCGAACGCTCCTTTGCCGTCGAATGGATATTCCATTTGCGACCGAGCTAATCCTTTTTTGAGGAGGCCCTTTTTTGCCGGTTCGAGGAGCGGGAAAAGAGGCGCCGTTCAATACGCTCAAGCCGACTTTGAATCCGGGCCAACACGACGAATATTGCAAGAAGAAAGGCTAAATCGAGGGCTAACAGCACCAATCCGTCAGTTTTCACCGGATCCCTCCCCCCGCGGCAATGCCGCGATATCGCGAAGTTTGACGGATGCCGCCCAAATCCCTTTGGGCTCCTTTAAGATCACCGGGGCCCTGGCGCATCGCCCGAGACACCGGACAGCGGTCACACGCACGCCCTGGCGCGCGCGAAAGGCAGGGGACCGGCGCATGGCGTCCATGAGGAGTTGGGATCCCTTGGCACGGCAGGCGCTTCCCTGGCACACGAAGAGATGTTGCTGATAACGGGGCACGTGCACCGTCACCGGCGGCTTCGGCTCCCGAAGTCCGAGATGGCAGGCAAGGCTGAGCGCCAGGCCCAGCATCAATCCGATTCCGCCTCCCTCGGATCCCCAATACAACAGCGCTCCCACACTCGCCCCCAGGGCGGCATACAAAAGTCCTGCCCCCCGGCGTGGGCGCCCCGCGATCGCGAGCCATCCCGCCATGGCCAGCCACACGCCGGCTACCATGCCGGCATGATGGGGCCACCAAAGACGCGCAACCAACAGCCCAAAGACGCACAAGGCGCCGAGCTCCCTCCATTTGGATGGTGCCCGACGCCCCAAGATACCCGCCAACACTAGGACCATGCCGCCCCAAAGGGCCGCCAAGAGGCGAATGGTCACCATTGCCGACGTCGATAACGCGGCTCCGGCCTGATGCCGAAGATGCGGAACAATAGCTTAACCAGCCACTCCAGCCAGCCTCTCAAAGCCAGCACGATAAGTCCGGCGACAACGCCCACGGCCGCCCCGACGATAACGTCGGTCGGCCAGTGCAACCCCACGAAGACGCGCGCAATGGCCACGGCGGCGGCCAATATCAATGCCAAAATCCCATCACTGGCACCGGCAAAGAATAACCCCACGGCAAAGCCGAAACTCCCGGCGGCGTGATCACTGGGGAAGGAGGTATCGCGTTTATGGGACACCAGTTGATGAATCAGATGAGGCTCATACACAAAAGGCCGCGGGCGATACGGGAAGATGTGGCCCAAGATGACATTAATCACCAACGCCAACACACCCGCTACCACGGCATAAACCACAGCCCGGCGCGCTCGATTCTCTCGAAGCGGCGGCCAAAACCACAGCAGCAAAAAGATGACAGCCCAAATTTCCGGCGCGTATTTGGCTAAGACGATCGCCAAATGATTCAACAGTGGACTATATCGTGACCAACCATTGACCACGAGCTCCCAATGCTTGTCGAATCCTGTAATGGGAAATTGATGTGTCAATTCGGTCCCCCTACGAGGTCTTGTTCACTAAGCTGGTTCGAGTATAACACAGGCACTGGTTTTGCCACGGAAGGCTTGTAGCCCTGGACTTTGCGCCGTCCATAGACATTCAGCAAGAGGCCAATCGCCGCCGAGTCGGCCATCAAGGCCGATCCCCCGTAACTCATGAAAGGCAAGGGAACCCCTGCCACCGGCATAATGCCGGATGCCATCCCGGCGCTTTCGATGACGTGAAAGGCAAACATCGACGCCACACCAGCGGCCAAAAGCATCCCGAAGCGATCCTTCGCCTGGGTGGCGATGTAAACCGCCCGGGCAATGATGAGCAAGTAGACAAACAAAATCGCCATCGATCCCACAAAACCCAACTGTTCGCCAATGCCCGCATAGATGAAGTCCGTGTAGGACTCTGGCAAATAGCCTAACAGCGTCGTGTGGGCGCCCATGGTCAGGCCGCTTCCGGTGAGGCCGCCAACCCCGATGTCGATGCGGGATTGAATCACGTTATAGCCGGTGCCCAAGGGATCTTTGTTGGGATTAATGAAGGCGGTCAGCCGGTTGAGCTGATAGGTGTGCATAATGGGGATCTTGATGCCATAGCGGTAGTGCAGATAAATCCATAGCACCATCAGGCCCAACCCCGCGGGAAACACCAGCATTTTCAGCCAGGGCAGCCCCGCCATATACAGCATGCCAATTGTAATGGCGGCAAACACCAAGGTGGTACCAAGATCCGGCTGCTTCAAAATCATGAGCATCGGGATGCCAACGTGCACCAACGGGCTGACCATGTCCCGCCAGTGCTTCAAACTCTTCTTTTTGTCCAGATGGGTGGCCAAGGTAATGATAATCGCCACCTTGGCGAGTTCCGAGGGCTGCAACTGAAAGGGCCCGATCGGAATCCACCGTTGGGCACCAAGCGCGGATTGCCCGTGCACCAACACGATGCCCAAAAGGCCGATTGCTGCCCAGTAGATGTAAGGGGCAAATTTTTTGAAGTGCTCGTAGTTAATCCATGTCGCAACGACCAGCACCACCGTCCCGAGCCCAAACCAGATCATCTGACGCTTCACAAAATAGGTCGGATCTCCGGATGGTGCCCAGGGACGGGATGCACTGGCCAAAACAACAATGGACACTGCCGCCAAGAGATACATGGCGATCAGGGTGAAATAGTCTAATTGAAAGCGCGTATGGCGGTTTCCCACAAGATCAAACCCCTAAGACCAAAGTACTTCCAGTATAAACGAGGTCACATCCTGGGTCGAGGGACACCTTATGGAGCCGCTTACAAAGTATTCCGTCCAGTAGCCGCCTTTTTACGGATAGGTATGTTAGCCACCAGCGCCATCGCATCATCATGTCGGGAAAAGTCAACCTGAAAGCCCTGGTCGTCAATGTCCAGATACTGCGAAATAACCTTGACCAAATCGTTCTTCAGGTTCTCCAGCGCCTGCGGAGAGAGGCTGGCCCGATCGTGCACTAAGACCAGGCGGAGGCGCTCCTTGGCCACCTCTTTGCTCGCGTCATCCCGACCAAAAACCCGCGCGAACAAATCAAACATGGCGTTCCCTCCTCGGCTCACCCTTTGAGCCCCATCATCTTGCGCAGCCGCCCGATAAACCCTTGAGCGTCATCTTCCAGCTTCATCATCGGCACATTTTCTCCCATCAAGCGACGTGCGATGTCCCGGTAAGCCTCGCCAGCCTTGGAGGTGTTGTTCAGCACGGCCGGCTCGCCGCGGTTGGTGGACACCACGATGAACTCGTCATCCGGGACCACGCCCAGAAGATCGATGGCCAGAATCTCGATCATGTCGTTAATGTCCATCATGTCGCCCTTTTTTACCATGCTAGGCCGTATGCGGTTGACAATCAAGGCAGGGTGATGTTTTTCTTCCGCCTCTAAGAGTCCAATGATGCGATCCGCGTCGCGGACTGAGGAAACCTCAGGGGTGGCAACAACCACCGCCTTGTCAGAACCCGCCACCGCATTCTTGAATCCTTGCTCGATCCCCGCGGGACAGTCAATCAACACGAAGTCGAATTCCTGCTTCATCTCGCCCACCAGATCCCGCATTTGGTCCGGGCTCACAGCCGTTTTGTCACGGGTCTGAGCCGCCGGTAGAAGGTAAAGGTTCTCGAACCGCTTGTCCTTGATGAGGGCATGCTTAAGTTTGGCAAACCCCTCGACCACATCCACCAAGTCGTAAACAATACGGTTCTCCAACCCCATGACCACATCCAGGTTGCGAAGCCCGATATCCGCATCAATTAGCGCCACCCGTTGGCCCGCCTGCGCCAGGCCCGCACCGATGTTGGCCGTGGTCGTGGTTTTCCCGACACCCCCCTTTCCCGAGGTAATGACAATGGCTTCCCCCATTAATGCTCCTCCTCATACGTAAACTCATGGCGCAAACTTTCTTAAAGCGATTCCACGGCCGTCAGCACACTCTTTTGCCATCGGTCAATGACCAGACGGCCATCGCGGACTTCGGCCACTTCCGGCACGTCAGGAAGTACCGCTTCCCCCTGATCCGGTGCCCGGCCAATCACGTGGCCGATTCGAAGCTGGGTGGGATTGAGCCGAAACGCAGCGACGATCGCCTGCCCATCGCCCTCGGCCCCGGCATGTGCCAACCCTCGCAACCATCCCATCACCACAATGTCGCCACCCGCCGTGATTTCCGCGCCCGGATTGACATCCCCGAGTACGACCACATTCCCGTAAAAGCGTACCCGTTGCCCAGATCTGAGGGTTCTGCGGATTAGCAGCGTTGGATGACGCCGCGCCTCCTCCTCGAAGTCAAAGCCGCTCTGCCGGTCCAGCATGCGCTCCACAAACGGGGCTGACACCTCCGGCTTCGACAAACCCTTCGATTTGTTCCTTCGCTTTTTGGGCTGAGGCTTGTCCGTCTCGAGGGCTTGGGCCTCGTCTGCCTTGGGTGTTCTCTCCATGCGCGCCTCCCCCATATGACGTCAGCATTCTAAGAAGTTCTCTCTTTAGCGCGGAACTCCTGCCGAATCGCCAAGAGGGCTGACAACAATTTGTTTCCAAAAATCGCCAAACGCCACACGAAAAATTGGGGCTGTTGTCGTCCTCCGGCGTGGCGTTCGTGGCGTTCGTCCTGTTAGTCCAAAAAACGCAATGCTGCGCCATGAGGCGGAGACGTAAAAAACCACGGACCATGCCGTGGTTTGACCACCATTTGCCGCCTTCAGCGATGATAGGGCAACGACCGGTGCCGACCGCGCGAATAGCGGCGATCCACTTCATGACGGGGTCGGAATCCCAAAAGGCCGCCAATCGCTGGTGTAATCAACATGCTGAAGAGAAGCCATACCGGTAGGGGATGGGTAAACGAGTGCCAAGAGAAGGCGAAACCAAACATGCGTAGGATGACCCACTGGAATGGCACGACCAAAAGTTGGGCCAGCCCCGCCAAAAGCCCGGGCACAAAGATGTTGTCTCGCACGATGCGCGATTCGAGACTGGCCACTACGAACCCGACCAGGGCAAAGGTCAAGGCATTTAGCCCCCATAGACGCCCAGCCCAAACATCCTGCATCAGCCCGCCGATCAGTCCGGCCGCAAGGCCACGGCGCGGTGTTTCATAAAGGGCGATGATAATGGTCACCGACAACACCAAGTCGGGGACATAGCCAGCTGGGAATATCTGGGGAAGGAGCGCCGTCTGCGCTAAAAGCGCGAGGAGGTACAGGATAATCCAACTCGGGATGCGGAACTGCCACATTAATGATTCCCTCCGTATATCGGCGGTAGTGACGTTCCGTTGGGATGAGACAGCACCACCATCACATTGTCCAATTGATTAAAGTTGACTGACGGCGTAACCACCGCGGTCTCGGTGAGCCCATAAGCCGTCTTTTGCACCTGTTCTACTTGTCCGATTAAGAGGCCCGGTGGATAATACTGGCTATAACCCGAGGTGACCACCGCATCCCCCGGTTGAATATTCGGCCGGTGGGCAAACAGTTGGAAGGTGAGATTTCCGGTGACTGGATCCCGTCCATTAATCACGCCCGCTGCCTGAGATCGCACGTCTTGAGCGCCCACGCCAGAACTCGGATCCAAAATCAACATCACGGTGGCGGTTACCGGAGTTGTGGACACCACCCGTCCCACCACGCCTTGTGGAACAATCACCGCCATGCCCGGCTGGATGCCGCTTCGGCTGCCTTGATTGATGACCACGGTTTGAAACCAGTTGTCGGGATTTCGGGAAATGACGGAGGCCGCTTGAAGCTTCCAGCCTTGGGCGCTCTCCTTGAGGTCCAACAACCCCCGCAACTGCGAGTTTTGATTCGAAAGCTCGGACAGTTCCAGTTTCATCGAGTTATAGAGGAGCAGCTTTTGCTTCAACTGGACATTCTCTTGTTCCAGCGTGAATAGTTGGCCCACTGTTCCCACGCCCTGGCCGACCTTGTCCCCTAAATAGGTTAAGCTGGAGGAGGCGGGAGATACCACCGTGCCGATTAGATTGCTCAGCGCGACCACCTTGCCGTGGACACGCGCCGTAAAGCTTAGACTTAACGAGACCACCATTATCACCAGCACGATAATGATGGGACGGCGCCAGCGATAAATGAAGCCGCCCATCCAAATCCTCTCCCCCCGAAATTAATCCCTATGGAGGGGAGATCGTTCCCCTCCATCCATCCTTATCGGCGATTGCGGCGGCGCAGCGCTTCCAAATGGTGCGGGTCATCAAGTACCATCCCGGTTCCCCGCACCACCGTCAGCAGTGGTTCTTCCGCCATATGCACGGGCATGCCGGTTTCCGATCTGACCAGCTTGTCAAAGTTCCGCAAAAGCGAACCCCCACCAGTCATGACAATGCCTCGGTCCATGATGTCGGCGGCCAATTCCGGCGGCGACTTCTCCAAGGTTGCCTTGATGGCATCAACGATCGCGTTGACGGTGTCTGAGAGGGCGCGCTGAATCTCCGTGGAATTCACTTTAAGCGTCTTGGGGAGCCCGGTTACCAAGTCGCGGCCCCGCACATCCATGGTCTCTTCATGATCCGGGGGATAGGCGGATCCAATGGTCATCTTGACTTCCTCGGCCGTCCTCTCACCAATCATCATGTTATAAGTGCGCTTGATATGATTCACAATGGCCTCGTCCATCTCGTCGCCCGCCACGCGAATTGAACGTGCTGTGACAATGCCATCCAAGGAGATAATGGCTACTTCACAGGTGCCGCCCCCGATATCGACAATCATGTTGCCTGTCGGTTCGTTGACCGGAAGCCCCGCTCCAATCGCCGCCGCCATCGGTTCTTCAATGACGAGCGCTTCTCGTGCCCCCGCCTGCATGGCCGCGTCTTTGACAGCGCGCTCTTCCACGCCGGTGACGCCCGAGGGAACGCCCACCACCACCAAAGGATGAATGAAGCGCATGTTGGTCGTGGCCTTGCGAATAAAGTATTTCAGCATAGCTTGCGTGGTATCAAAGTCAGCAATGACGCCATCTTTCAAAGGACGCACGGCGCGTATGTTTCCCGGCGTACGGCCCACCATCTGCTTGGCCTCTTGGCCTACCGCAATAATTTCTCCACTCATTTGGTCAATGGCGACGACCGAGGGCTCCTGCAGCACGATGCCTTTTCCATGGACAAAGACAACCGTGTTGGCCGTGCCCAGGTCAATCCCCATATCCTTCGAAAAGGAACCAAACAATCCCTTCAACACAATTTCCTCCCTAGCTTAATTCGGTCAGTTCGCCCAATTTAAGGCTCATGTGTCGTGACCGTCCGACAATCACATGGTCGAGCACAGGAATGCCCATCAACTCGCCACAGGCTTCTAAACGGCGGGTCAGCTCGCGATCCTGTCGGCTCGGCTGAGGGTCCCCGCTTGGATGATTGTGGGCGACCACAATTGAGGCCGCCGATCGGGCCACTGCCGGCCGAAATACCTCTCGAGGAAATACCTCCACCCGATCGATACCGCCGCGAAACAGCGTTTCAATCCCGAGTACAAACCCTTTAGTATTCAGCAATATCACACGAAATTCTTCTTGATCGCGATCTCTTAAGTCCCCCACCAGACGGACAACATCTTCAGGATGTTGAACGCGTGGCTGCACCTCCTGCTCGACCCGATGCCCGAGCTCCAATGATGCTGCCAGAACGGCGGCCTTGGCAGCGCCCAAGCCGCGCACCGCCATCAATTCGGCCGGTGTACGACGCGACAGCCCCACAAAGCCTTCCCTAAGCAGCGCACGACTTAGATCCAGCACCGATTGTCCGGAGGTTCCAGTCCCCAAGAGCACGGCTAATAATTCCGCGTCCGACAAAACCGACGCCCCATGCCTCAGGAGCCGCTCCCGCGGCCTTTCGTCCCTGGGTGTTTCTCGGATCCCCATGCCTTTTCTCCAGCCATCCGTTTTAATAGCCGCTCGACCACATCTCGCGGCAACCCAATGACCGTCTCCAGGTTTCCCTCGTAAGACTCAACCCATCGGCCGGCTCCGCCCTGAATGGCGTAGGCTCCGGCCTTGTCCATAGGTTCGCCGGTGGCCACGTATGTCTGAATCTCCACGGGCGACAAGGGCCGAAAGGTCACGTGAGCGACACTCACCGCCACATAACCCAGCCCCCGGACTCCCGACCAAACGGAAACCCCGGTGCAAATCTCATGACGTGTGCCGGACAACATTTGCAACATCCGCTCCGCGTCACTTGCGTCCCGCGGCTTGCCGAGTATTTGTGCTCCCAGTGCCACAACCGTGTCCGCACCAAGGACCAACGCCTCAGGGCGCTTTTCTCCGACAGCCAACGCCTTCGAGGCTGCCAAGCGCCGTACCAACGACTCGGGCCGCTCATGCGGCCGGGCCGTTTCATCCAAATCTGCAGGCACCACCTCAAACGACAAGCCCATTTGAGACAGCAAGTGGTGACGGCGGGGGGACGACGATGCCAGAATCAACGAATTCATCAAGCGCCTCGACGATACCAAAAAAGTCCGACGATAAGTCCAATAACCCCGAGCAGGTTGAGCTCCAGCCAACCTCCAAACTGAATTCCCACCACGCCTAGATTAATAGACCAGGTGGTGCCGGGCAGCGCGCCCACGGTCAGCAATGACTTCCCCAGTGGCGCCCATGCCGGTGCCAAAAGATGACCCAGCACCGACCCGACAATGCCGCCAATCACAATGTAAATGATGGCAAGGCCTATCCCGTGCCGTCCCTTCTTCAACGGCGCACCTCCACATTCGACCCGTTCCTCCAGCCTATTGGCTAGAAATGTAAGGATCTTTCACAGCATACCATTCGAGCAAAGTCGCGCACAATCACTGAATTCTACCAACCATGACATGAAATCCTATTTTTCCCCGTCATCGCTCGACACGAATCGGAGAAGAATACGGCAGAAGGCCAGCCTGGTTCAAATGCATCAAGAGCGATAACGAGCCTGCCACCAGCACCCCATCCTTCGGCCCGTCGATTCGTGCCAAAACGCGGTGCCAGGCAGTTTGCAAGGGCTCTGCCACGACGGGCCGATATTGGTGGGGAATTTCCGACAGAACGACTCCGGGGTCAATTCCCCGGTCCCCGGGAACGCGGGTCAGCACCACGTCGGTCACCTTTGGCAACAAGCGCTGTAGCATCTCCTGGCCGGGCTTGTCCGAAAGCCAGCCAAATAGAAGGTGCCACCGCGTTTTGCGCCACGGGTCCTGCTCCAAGGTGGCTCTGAGGCCATCGATGCCGTGGAGATTATGCGCCCCATCCACGACAATCAAGGGATTTTCCGAAACCACCTGAAACCGTCCCGGCCACGTCACCCGGGCTAGGCCCGCGGCAGCTCGGTTCAGATGTGAAATCCATCCTCTGGCCGCAAGTCGCTCAATGGCCATCCAGGCCGTGTCCAAGTTAGCCCGCTGATACACCCCTTGAAGAGGCACAGAGACGCGAAGCCCACCATCAGTGGTTAATACCGGCCCCGCGGCGGTCATGCGAGCCCGCGGCGCCGCTTCGAAGACCGGTATGCTAAGCGCTTTGGCCCGCTTCATAATGACTTCTCGCGCCTCTGGGAAGGGTTGTTGCGCCAGCACCAGCTCGGTGCCGGGCTTTAAAATGCCCGCTTTTTCGCTGGCGATGGCCGCAGGCGTGGACCCTAAGCGATCCATGTGATCCAGCGCCACCGGAGTAATGATGGCGAGCAGTGGCGACGGCACCACATTGGTCGCGTCCAATCGGCCGCCGAGGCCCACTTCGATCACCGCCACATCCACTGCTTGCCGCTGAAAGGCTAAAAACGCCAGCGCGGTTACGGCTTCGAAGAAGGTTGGCACGTCACTCATATCGCGGCCAGCCTCCTCCACCTCCTCCCCGTAGGCATCCCAAAGATCCTCGCTGAGAGGCTCACGGTTTATCATGACCCGCTCGTTGATTTTGCCCAGGTCTGGCGAGATGTTGAGCCCCACGCGAAGCCCCGAGGCCATGAGGGCTTCCGTCACCATCGCAGCTACCGACCCTTTGCCATTAGTGCCTGCGACATGAATGACGGGATAGGCGCGTTCGGGATGACCGAGCCGTTCCATCAAGGCCTGGATCCGTTCCAATCCTAGCCGCATCCCGAAGCGCTCCTGACCTACCCACCAATTTTCCTTCACCGAAGAACCTCCTGGCGTTCCTCTAACCGCTTTATCCGACCCTGAAGCTCGGCCAGCGATTCTTGCGTCCGCTGCACCACCTCTTGGGGTGCACGGGCCACAAAGTTGGGATCCGCCAAACGCGCTTCTACCCGGGCACGTTCTTTCTCAGCCTCTGCCATGGCTTTGGCAACCCGTTCGCGCTCCCGCTCGATGTCAATCAACCCCTCCAGGGGCATGTAGATGGTACCGCCCAGCGTGACACCCGCCACCGCCCGTTCGGGCTTTTTCAGCGTTTCACGCGGGCCCCACGCTAAAGATTCAGCGCGGAGCAGGAGAGCAGCTTCCGGCCGCAACTGTTCCCATCGCCTGACGGTCTCATCATCATCCGCAATGGCAATGAACGAGGCCTTCTGGCGCGGGGTTAACCCCATTTCTGCACGCAGGTTGCGGCCCGCGCGGATTAGCTCCTGAATTGTCTCAACCGCGGCCGCTCCGTCCCAATCGCTGCGTTCCGGGTTAGGTTCGGGCCAAGGGGCGATCATGATGCTCTCCGTCTCTCCACCCAGGGCCTGATACAGCTCCTCGGTCACAAACGGCATAATCGGATGCAAGAGCTTGAGAGCCCTAATAGCCACCATCATCAGGGTGCTTAAGGCGCGCCGGCGATCCTTGTCCGATCCTTTAAGCCGAACTTTGGCCATTTCGATATACCAGTCGCAATAGTCATCCCAGAAAAAGTCGTAGATAGCCCGCGCGGCCTGCCCGAATTCAAAGTCTTCCAAGGCGGCGGTAATGGTCTCAATGGTTTGGTTGAGCCGCTGCCAAATCCACTGGTCGGCCGGGTGATCGCTAATCGCCTCATCGGGCTTAAACCCGGCCTCCCGGTTCATCAACACAAACCGGACGGCGTTGTACACTTTGTTGCCAAAGTGACTGGCGGCCTCAAATCGGTCCCAACTCCAGCGATAATCGTTTCCGGGCGCGGCCCCCAGCACCAGCGCCATGCGCAAGGCATCTGCCCCATACTTTTCAATCACGTCCAGCGGATCCACGCCGTTGCCGAGAGACTTTGACATTTTGCGGCCTTGGGCATCTCTCACCAAGCCGTGCAGCAACACCACGGAAAACGGCTTTTGACCGGTAAAATGAATCCCCTGCATAATCATCCGCGAGACCCAAAAGGGCAGGATGTCGTAACCGGTGCTTAACACCGACGTAGGATAGAAGGTTTTTAGGTCTTCGGTCTCCTCCGGCCAACCCAATGTCGAAAATGGCCATAGTGCTGACGAAAACCATGTGTCGAGCACGTCTTCGTCCTGCACCATGGAGCCGCCGCACTCAGGGCAAATCTCCACCGGCTCCCGCGACACCACCATCTCGCCGCAAGATTCACAATAATAGGCCGGAATGCGGTGGCCCCACCAAATCTGCCGGGAGACGCACCAGTCATGCAAATTCTCCATCCAGTTCATGTACACTTTCTCGAACCGCTCCGGCACAAAGCGGATCTCGCCTCTCTTTACCGCTTCCATTGCGGGCTCGGCCAACGGGCGAATCTTGATAAACCACTGCAGTGACAGGAGCGGCTCGATAATGCTGTCACATTTTTCGCAGTGACCCACAGCATGGGTGATATTCTCCTGGCCGCGAATGGCGCCCTCATCTGCCAGCGCCTGCAGCACCGCCTGGCGGGCCTCCTCTCGGGTCATACCCTGAAAGGATCCGGCTGCTTCAGTCATTCGGCCATCCTCGCCGATCACTTTGATTTCCGCGAGATTATGCCGTTTGCCCATCTGAAAATCATTGGGGTCGTGGGCGGGTGTCACCTTGAGGGCCCCCGTCCCATACTCGCGATCCACATAATGATCGGCAATGATGGGGATGGGGCGCTTAACTAACGGCAACATGACCGTTTGGCCAATCAAGTGCTGGTACCGCTCATCGTCCGGATGCACCGCCACCGCAGTGTCGCCCAGCATGGTTTCGGGGCGGGTGGTCGCCACCACAATCTCCCCCGCACCGGAGGTCAGCGGATAGGCGATTTGTGTAAGCGTTCCCGGTTGCTCCACATGATCCACCTCAATGTCGGACAACGCCGTCTGACAGGACACACACCAATTGGTGATATAGTTGCCCCGATACATCAGCCCTTCCTCATAGAGGCGCACAAACACTTCGGTGACGGCGCGCGACAATCCCTCATCAAACGTGAAACGCAGCCGGCTCCAATCTACGGAGGCGCCTAATTTGGCCACCTGCTCCAATATTCGGCCGCCATATTGCTCCTTCCATCGCCACACCTCCTCAATGAAGGCTTCACGTCCCATGACGCGGCGGTCGCGGCCTTGGCTGCGCAAAAGCTCGTCCACCTTCATTTGGGTGTGGATGCCGGCGTGATCCGTTCCCGGAAGCCACAAGGTGTTGTCTTGGCGCATGCGGTGATACCGCACTAAAATGTCCTGCCAGGTGCTGTTCAGGGCATGGCCCAAGTGCAAAACCCCGGTCACATTGGGCGGAGGCATGACAATCGTAAAAACCGGCCGGCCTTCCTCCATGGAAGGACGAAAGAAGCCGCCCTCGCGCCACCTTTGATACCATTTGTCCTCGGTCGCTCCGGGATCGTATCGGGGACTTAAGTCTTGATTGGTTGTCGCCATGATTTTCCCTCCATAAAAGAAAAGCCCCCGCTTCGCTAAGGGCGAAACGAGAGTTCGCGGTACCACCTTAATTTGCCCGACAGGGCCTCTTTGCGCGGTATCGGGCGCCCCCGTCTTGATTCGCATCCATCGGATGATCTCAAGAAGCCTCCAAGACCACCTATGCCGAATCCGGGCGAACTCGCACCACCGTTCGCTCTCTGGGCCGGACTCTCGGCACTTCTTCCCTTCATCGGCTCACTGTTTAACCTATGTTACTCCACGATCGCCAAGATGTCTTCGGAAGACAAAATTAAATGCTCTTCGTTGTCGATTTTGATTTCGGTGCCGGCAAACTTGGCGAACAAGACCCGTTGGCCTTCCTTCACCTTGACGTCTTCTCCATCGCCTACCGCCACCACCACGCCGGTCTGCGGCTTGTCCTTGGCCGTGTCCGGAATGTAAATGCCGCTCTGCGTGCGCTGCTGCTCTTCCACCATTTTCACCAAGACCCGATCCCCAAGGGGTCGTACCTGCATGCCAAAATCCCTCACTTCCTGAAATAGACCAAAACGTTGCCGCCATATCACCCGTGAACGTGCAATATGGGGTCTTTTCCCGCACACCCCGAATGCTTTTGCGGGGTGCAGACGGAAAGAATCTCAAGCCTATTATAGCGGTTGGCCTAGGCATGTCAATTGACTCGGTCTCAAGTGTCCGAGCCCATCATACACTCCAGCGAAGGAGGAAACCTTGCATGCGTGTCTCGAAAAGGCTGAGTAGCGGCGTGCTGCTCCTATCCCTTATTCTCACAGGCTGTGGAGCGAAAGCTGCAAACCCGCAGGAGTCCCAGTCCCCCTATCCCGTCTTGAGGATTCATGTGGGAGACGTGAGTCGGATGTCCCAACTGCCGCTCATCGTGGCACAAAAGCTCGGCTTCTTTGCCAACCTGCATCTTAGCGTCCGAACCACCTCCAAAGCCGCCCCCGTGACCGTGTCAACGCCGGGGACCCGGTGGCCGTTGGTCGGTTGGGTGGCCACCCGCCCCGACTTGATGCTGATGGCCCCCATCCCCGACCCACATTTTCGCCTGCGCGCTCTAAGCGGGCTTCCCATGCCTTATGCGTCCGGCGTTGCATCCGAAATGGTTTGGGCCAAGGCCGTTCTATCGCATCAGCGGACGCGTATTTCCGCGTGGCATCCCATGCGCTTTACCGAAATTGAAGCGCTTTGGAAACGCCACCATCTCCCCTGGGTCATGGTCAACTTGGCCGAAGCCCAGCGCCTCCACTCCATTGACCCGAAGAGCGTCACGCTGGCCTGGCTGGGTGCTTCCACCGGTCCGGTGCCGGCGGTCGCGGTGAGTGCAGAATCCGAGGGCCCGCGTGTGTCACGTTTTTTGGCGGCGCTTAACTTGGCCCTTTGGTACCTTCGCACCACGCCCCCGGGCACTGTCGCGCGATCCATCAACCAGCCGGGCTTGTCCGCCCGCGCCATTCGGGCCGCACTCCATTACCAATACTGGCCGGCCACCACCTATCCCGATGCGGCGGCCTACAACCGTGCGCGGACGCTCTTGGAAGCCGCATGGCCCGCTTATGGCAAAGCGGCTGTCCTCCAGGATGCCCGTCAGGCTCTCAAGGAATTCGGCAAATAGTGTTCACGAGTGATCTCCATCAACTTGAGCGCCGTGTAGCCAGCGAGCCGGCCCGTGGCCGCCAAATGGGCTACGGTACGGAAGCCTGATTTCTGGTAGGCGCGGATGGCGCGCGGGTTGTCAACGCGAACGCGAAGATACACGCGGTCGAGACTTAACAAAGAAAAGGCCGCCGAGAGCGTCTCGTCAACTGCCTCGGTGCCGTACCCGCGATTCCAAAAGTTCTTGTCTCCGATGGAAATGCGCAACTCGGCCTCCCGAGCCCTCCATAGAATTTGCTGCAACTCCACGTCGCCAATCAGGCGGCCCTCTTCGTCAATGATGGCGAAGACTAATCGCGAACGGTCTCGCACGAGTTGATTCCACCAAGCCGCCTCATCATCGCCGTGTTCAAATTTTTTCCCCGTCAGCCTTGACAGTGCCGGGTCGTTATCCCAAGTCATCAGTTGATGCACATCACTAGGCTCTAATCGCCGAATCCGACGATAATCGTCGGTAAGAGACAAAACCAATGCGTCGTCACCTCACAAGAAGTCCAAGCCTTTATTCATTCGACAGAGGCTGCCGACATCCTGTCAAAACGGCGGTGCATCAACAGCATTAAGTAATGGAAATGCTGGCACTCGACACCAACTCGAGTCCCATCCGTATACCGTATGGTTCGGGCAATCCAAAGGTGAAATGGTGCAAAGGCATAAAATTGTTCGAATAGGGCACCAGGCTTGACCGCGCTACGGGGATTGAGTAGGTTACAGTTATGGACAACCTCACCGGCAGGACTCTGTGGGTTATGCGGCATGGACGACCTGACGTCCCCCCTAACCCTCTTCTTATGACAAAGATTGAGTTTAACGAGTACTTGCGACAGTACGATCTGGCGGGGTTAAGTCCCGACGAATCGGCACGTCTCCGTGCCCTGTACCAGCCTTACCCGATTCCCGAATTAGTCCTCTCATCGGACTTGCCGCGGGCGCGGCAAACTGCCGATCTCTTTGCCCGAGGAGCCGACATTGTGGTGGACCCGCTGTTCCGGGAAATTCCTGTGTGGGTTCCAGACGCCAGCACCTGGTTTTTGGACAGACGCTGGCCCAGCGAAATGTGGTGGAGCTACCTGCGTTTTGCCTGGTTTTATGACATCCCCCCTGAGGGGCAACAGCTGTCCTACGCTCGATCCCGCGAGGCCCTCGACGTTATTCAGCGTCACCAAGCGCGGGTGGAGCACCTTGCGGTCGTGTCCCACTCAGGATTTCTGTTGGTCACCATCCACCAACTGATGAAGGCGCACCGATTGAAAGGCAGACGCCTTCCTCACATCAAATTCGGCCAACCCACCACATATCGCTGGGTTCGCTAAACCGAGAGCCCCAGTCCCCTCAGCGCCTCTCGTACCTGGTCCAGCCCTTCCCCCGTGCGGTTGGAGATAAGAAACACCGGTCGTCCATAGATGGACTCCAGCCGCTGACGGCGTTCCTCTTGCTCGCGCCGGTTCAGACGATCCATCTTGCTGGCGGCCACCACCAGCAAGATATTGCGGTCGGCTGCCCAATGGACCAGCATCGCTTCTTCTTCCTCCGGATCCCGACGGACATCTTGAATCAATACCGCCGCGACCAGGGGTTGCCGCCCGATCAGATACTGGTCCACGGCCTGGCCAAAGGCCTCCCGCTCCGCCTTGGAAACTTTGGCGTAGCCAAAACCAGGCAGGTCGACAATATACCATCCCGGCATTTGAAAGAAGTTTATCCGTTGCGTGCGGCCGGGCGTGCTGCTGGTGTGAGCCACTTTGGCCTTGACCAGCGCGTTAATCAGGGATGACTTGCCGGCATTGGACCGGCCCATGAACGCCACCTCGGGAAGGCCCGAAGTGGGCATCTCAGACTGATCCAACGCCGAGGCGACATGCTGCCCGCGAGCCGGCTGGCTGTGGGCTGCCTTCTTTTTGGCCATCAGTGCATCACCTGCTCTTGCTTGACAAGCACTAGAGGCAGCACATCGTCGAGATGCCTGACGAGATGAATGGCCATTTTCTTTCGCACATTGGCGGGCAGGTCCTCGAGGTCCTGTTGGTTTCGCTCAGGAATAATCACTTCGTCGATGCCCGCACGGTGCGCGGCCAAAATTTTGTCCTTGATGCCGCCGACCGGCAAAACCCGGCCTCTTAACGTAATTTCCCCCGTCATCGCCACATCCGGCCTCACCGCCCGACCGGTCAGGGCCGAAATCATGGCGGACGCCATGGCAATGCCGGCTGAGGGTCCGTCTTTGGGGATGGCTCCTTCCGGAACGTGAACGTGCAGGTCCACCGTGTCCTCAAAGTGGTCAGGCACCGCCAGATGATCCTTATGAGCCCGAATATAGCTGTATCCCGCCTGAGCCGACTCCTGCATCACCTCGCCTAGTTGCCCCGTCAGGGTCAGCTTACCCTTTCCTGGCATGGTCGCGGCTTCAATCGCCATGATGTCCCCGCCCGTTTCGGTAACGGCCAATCCCGTCACCACGCCCACCGCAGCCTGTTCTTCCGCGGCGCCGTGGAAGACCCGGGGCCGCCCCAGATACCGGCGAAGGTTGGTGACCCGGATGCGCAACTTTTTGCCTTCGACCACCTCGCGCGCCGCCTTACGGCAAATAGCCGACAGCTCACGTTCCAACTGGCGCACGCCCGCTTCGCGGGTGTATTGCGCAATCACCTCGGTGAGCACTCGACGCCCCAACTGGATTTGCTCGGGCGCCAATCCATGCTGCTTTACCTGCCGGGGCCATAGATACTTTTCAGCGATCGCCCGCTTCTCCTCATCCGTATAGCCGGAGACGGCGATGGTCTCCATTCGATCCAAGAGTGGCCGGGGAATCGAATGCAAGACGTTGGCGGTGGTAATGAACATCACCGACGACAAGTCGAACGGCAGTTCCAGATAGTGGTCGGAAAAGTGATGATTTTGCTCTGGGTCCAACACCTCTAAGAGAGCCGCCGCCGGATCGCCGCGGAAATCGGCCGCCATCTTGTCCACTTCGTCCAACAGAAAGAGGGGGTTTTTGGTGCCCGCTTGGCGAATCCCTTGAATGATGCGGCCAGGCAATGCCCCAATATACGTGCGGCGGTGTCCGCGAATCTCCGCTTCGTCGCGCACCCCGCCGAGCGACATGCGCACAAAGCGACGCCCCGTGGCCCGAGCAATCGACCGCGCCAGAGAGGTTTTCCCCACACCCGGCGGCCCAACCAAACACAGAATGGGGCTACGAATCTCCGAGGATAATGATTGCACCGCTAAATATTCGAGTATCCGCTCTTTGACCCGCTTCAGGCCAAAATGATCCGCTTCCAAAATGGATTCAGCTTCGGCAATATCAAGCCGGGTCTCACTTTCCACCGTCCACGGCAGTTCAAGCACCCACTCCAGATAGGTGCGGACAACCACCGCCTCGGCCGACATGGGGGACATCTTTTCCAACCGTTTGATTTCGCGCTCCACCTTGTCCCGGACCGGTTCGGCCAAATCGGAGAGGGCCTCAAGACGCGAGCGCAGTTCGGCAATTTCTCCCTCGCCGTCATCGGCCTCGCCGAGTTCGCGCTGAATGGCTTTCATCTGTTCGCGCAAATAGTATTCCTTTTGGGTCCGCTCCATCTGTCGACGCACGCGGCCTGAAATCCGCTTCTCAATCTCTAAAAGCTCGATCTGGCGCGAAAGGATGTCAGAGACTCGCGTCAGCCGATCGGTCACGTCGAAATCCTCAAGTACCTCCTGCTTCTCTTGGGTACGAACATCCAAGGTGGCAATCACCGTATCGGCCAGGCGCCCCGGATCATCAATATTGATGGCCACGCTCGCCTCTCCCGGCATCTTGCGGGAATTCTTGACATAAACCTCGTACAAGTCCCGCACCGCGTGCATCAGGGCCTCCAGCTCGTCCGACATCTCGGACGCCTCGGGAACCTCCTCAACCTCAGCGTTCATTCCCTCCGTGTCTTCATGGATGGCGAGCACCCGGCAGCGGGAACGCCCTTCGACCACCACCTTAGATCCTCCCGTGGGCATCTTTAGTACCTGCTTTACTTCAGCGACGATGCCCACCCGATAGAGGTCGTCCTCGCCGGGGTCGTCTTGGCGGGTGTCCTTCTGAGCGACGAACACCAGCGCCCGATCTCCGAGCATGGCTTGTTCCAAAGCATGCAAACTTTTCTTGCGGCCGATTTCCAACGGCACCACCATTGACGGAAAAACCAACACTCCACGAAGCGGCAGCAATGGCAGCTCCATCTATATCGCCCCCCGAGTCAGTGTACCAGACCAGTCAAAAAAAGGGGGGCTCCTGCGAGCCCACCCCCTTTTCCGCCCAACCTAACCCGAGGTTTGGGGACTGGCCGTAAGAAGATCGGCATCCAGCACCGCCTGTCCGGACGACTTCTCCTCTTCCGGAACCACCACGGCCCGTTCGATGACCTCTTGCAGCGAGTCAACAGCCAACACCTCGATAGCCATGGACTTGAACACTTCCTGCCAATTTTCGCGCGGGATGATCACCCGCTTGCATCCAGCCTGTTGGGCTGCCTCCACCTTGGCGACAACGCCGCCGATGGGACGCACCTGCCCACGGATGGAGAGCTCGCCGGTCATTGCCAATCGGTTGTCGACTGGATTTTGGGTAATGGCCGAGTATAGCGCGGTCGCAATGGCCACGCCCGCCGATGGGCCATCCAGGGGCACCCCGCCGGGAAAATTGATATGCAGATCGTAGTCCGCAGTTTTGAGCTTCATCACATTCTGCAGCACCGTGAGCACATTTTCTACCGAGCTGCGGGCCATGGACTTGCGGCGAATCGTCCGGCCGGCATTGCCCATCTCTTCTTCGTCCACCACACCGGTGACAAAGATTTTGCCTTTTCCAGCTTCCACCGCATGGGCAACCGCTTCTACCTCCAGCACCGTGCCAAGATTGGGCCCATAGACGGCCAAACCGTTCACCATGCCCACGTGCGGCTTGTCGGCCACCTTCTTTTCCGGTCGGGGATTGTACTGCCCGGATTGCACGACCCATTCCACATCACCCTGAGTAATGCCTTTGCGTCCTTCGGTCATGGACACCCCGGCGGCGATTTGGATCATGTTGACGGCCTCACGCCCATTGGTCGCGTAATGCTGCACCACATCCAAGGCGCCCGGCTCGATCTCCACGCCCATCCGTTTGGCCGCATTTTCGGCGATGACATGCACCTCATCGGGCAACAGCGCTCGGAAGTAAATCTCGAGACAGCGCGACCGAATGGCCGGCGGTATCTCTTGGGGCTGGCGGGTAGTCGCTCCCACGAGACGAAAATCCGCCGGTAAGCCATTTTCAAAGATATCCTGAATGTGCAAGGGGATATTTTGGTCCTCGGAATTGTAATACGCCGACTCCAAAAAGACCTTGCGATCCTCCAACACCTTTAAGAGCTTATTCATCTGGATAGGATGCAGTTCGCCAATCTCATCGATGAAGAGAATGCCTCCATGAGCTTTGGTCACGGCTCCTGGCTTAGGTTGGGGAATTCCGGCCATTCCCATGGGACCGGCACCTTGGTAGATGGGGTCATGGACCGACCCAATCAGCGGGTCGGCAATGCCGCGCTCGTCAAACCGGGCGGTGGTCGCGTCCAATTCAATGAATTTGGCGTCAGAGCGAAAGGGAGACCAGCCCATCTTTTTCGCCTCTTCCAGCACCAGGCGGGCCGCTGCCGTCTTCCCCACCCCCGGAGGACCATAGATAATGACATGTTGCGGGTTGGGCCCACAGAGCGCGGCCTTGAGCGCGCGAATGCCGTCGGCTTGGCCAACAATCTCCTCAAACGATGCCGGGCGCGTCTTTTCCGAGAGCGGCTCGCTTAAGTGGATCGCGCGCATCCGCCGAAGCTTGTCGATCTCCTTTTTAGACTCGCGTTCGACCGCCACTTTGGCCCCTTGCTGGGACTTTAGAGCGTTCCAGAAGTAAAGCCCAATCACCACAATCAAAAAGAATTGGACGAAGGTCACGATGCTTTGAAAATTCACCGCACGCCCTCCTTTCCAGTCAAGAGAGTAGTCGCCAGGATGTCATCCTTTGCCTAAACTAGTGTGGCCAAATTCCGTCCGGCTAAAGCGCCAAATCATGGTGCTCATGCTCTATACCAATTATGCCCAACTTTGCTGAGGCCAAAAAAAGGAGACCGGCCACAGCCGGTCTCCCTTGCTCGTTATTTCGTCTTACTCTCGGGCCACCGCTGCCAAAAGTTCCGACTCCACCGGATCGACAATCCCACGCTGCTCTAAAAAGCCCAACAGCGCCGCCAAATCGTCGTAAAACGGCTGTGCCCCCGAGACAATGGTTAAGTCAGGGTTGGGCGGCACCTCATAGGGTGCTTGAATGCCGGTCATATCGTTGATATCACCGGACCGCGCCCGCCGATACAGGCCTTTGGGATCGCGCCGCTCGCACTCAATCAGCGGGGTCGCCACATAGACCTCTAAAAATTCGCCGTACGGCTCCACTTGAGCGCGAATGCGCGCGCGCCCTTCCTCCATCGGAGCCACCATGGCAATCACCACCAGGCCACCGTTTCGCACCACCAGACTGGACACAAAGCCCACCCGTTCCATATTCTCCAAACGATCCTCAGGGCTGAAGCCGAGACCCTTGGAAAGATGGCGGCGAATTACATCCCCGTCCAAGAGCGTAACGGGCCGCTCATTGCGCAGCGTCAACACGTGATAGAGAGCCTTGGCCAAGGTAGATTTTCCGGGAGCCGGCAAGCCCGTCAAGAAGATAGCCGCTCCGCGGTTGCGGCCATAGGACTGATGCAAGACCTCCCGGACGGCTGACGGTGCATACCACTCGGGAAGATCCTTGCGCTCGGCCAGCATCTGACGGACGCGGGTCCCGGACAGTTGCTTCATTCCGGCGTCTGGGCCCGTCACCGGAAGATAGGCTCGGCGCGTTTCATCCCACGCATATTCGGGAAACACCAAGGGTTGAATACGCATTTCAGGTGCCAACTCACTCAACAGTTCCTGGGCCTGGAATGGCGGATACCAAAAGCCGTCCGGGCGGTCAGGGTTTTTTCCTGGGTCCGCTGGAGCTCGTCCAACAATGAAATAGTCCACGCCAAAATTTTGCCGGATGAGGGCATGCCATACCGCCTCCCGGGGACCCGCCATGCGCATGGCCAGCGGCAGTGTAGCCAGCGTCACCGACGGGGTACCGTCGGGATTGTCCGGATAGCTTTGGGTTAAGGACCAGATAGCCCGAAGGCGCACCGCGGCCGGCAAATCGCCCGGCTTGGTAGGCCCTGTGGTTGGGTGCAGCAGCAGGTGGCCGCCCACTTTGTCCTGAGCGGCCTTGGTCAAGGCATAGTGGCCGCCGTGCATGGCATTTCGGGTATGAAAGGCCACCACCGGCTTCCCCAGCCGTTGAAATCGCTTGATAAGCTCGTGGGGCTTCCGATAGAGGGGCAGAAAGTCGACTTGGCGGGCCAGCTCCAATCGTTCCAAATCCAGAGCTCTGACCGGTCCGCCGATGTACCATGGGTGCCTTCGCATTAAAGCGGCCACCCCGGCGTGAGCGCGGTTGGTGGTCCCATAAACTAAGCGCGCTTCCTCCTCAAGATCGACCGGATAAATATCTCCCGCCAACAAGGCAGCCAGGGGCGTGCCATCGTCCCGGCATAAAATCACGTCGTCACCCGGCTGCACCTCCTTGGCAAACGACTCCGGAACATCCAAGACCACGGGAACGGGCCACAACTCGCCGCTTTCCAAGTGCATGTGTTCCAATACGGCACGGTAATCTCCCGCCGTTAAGAATCCATCCAGAGGAGCAAACGCCCCCACCAACAGCAAATCCAAATCGCACCGTTGTTCCGCCGTCAACACCCAAACATGTTCACTCAAGTCGTCTACACACCCTTCAAAGAAATCCTCTTTTCACCGTATCGCATTTAGTGCGGTAATGCGACAACCGGAGCTTCAGTTTAAGCCAGCTTTCAGGAAGTCCCGAATTAAAAACGGTATAGTGAAGTGAGGGGGTACAACCGTTGCTGCCAACTTTTTTGATTTTAGGGGCGCCGCGCAGCGGCACCACGCATCTTTATCACGGCCTTCGCCAGCATCCCCAGGTTTTCATGAGTGATTTCAAGGAGCCCATGTTCTTCGCCTATCAAGGCAATCCGCAGCCGAGCGTCGTATATGACCTCAACGATTATGAGGCGCTCTTCGAGGCGGCCCATCCAGAAGAAGCCCGGGGCGAAGCGTCTACACTCTACCTGTATAGTGCCCAAGCAGCCGACAACATTCGCGCGCTGATTCCCGAAGCTCGCCTCATCGCGATTCTCCGAAATCCGGTGGAACGAGCCTTTTCCCAATACACCTTCCAGCGGTTCCTTAAAACGGAACCGCTGGAAACCTTTGAGGAAGCTTTGGCGGCGGAACCCCGCCGTGTCCAGGACCCCATCCCCTTTCACCTCTATCGGCCGGTGGGACTGTACAGCGAACAGATCAAGCGCTACCTCGAACGCTTCCCTCAAGAACAGGTGCTCTGGCTATTGCAAGATGACTTGGCGTCGCACCCGGAGGAGGTTTTCCGCCAAATTTTCATGCACATCGGCGTAGATCCGGACTTTGTGCCCGACTTGCACCATCGGACCAACGCCTCCGGTGTGCCGCAGCACGAGACGCTGTTTCGGGCTATCAAGTCTGCGGGCCGCGCCGTCAAGCGCTTCTTGCCGGAAAAGCTGGCTGTCGCACTGAGCGGCACCGCTCACGAGACGCTCTTGGAACGCCCAAGCATGCAGCCGGAAACACGGGCAGAGCTCCAAGACTATTTCCGCAAAGATATTGAGGCGACCGCCGCCCTCATAGGACGGGACTTGTCCCACTGGCTCGAATAGCGAGCGCACAAAAAAGACCGCCGCCCACATCCAGGGCGGCGGTCTTTTGGTTCCGCCTTAAGCGGTTTCTTCCTTTTGCTTCTTCCCACTTCGGGTTTTGTTGCCCTGTGCCGTGACTAAGAGCGGCTCGTCGTGGTTTTCCACCACTTCGCGGGTGATAACGCACTTGGCCACGTCGGTCCGGCCCGGCATGTCATACATCACGTCCAGCATGATGTCCTCAATGATGGCCCTGAGGGCCCGGGCCCCGGTGTTGCGGCGCATGGCTTCCCTGGCGACGGCGCTGACCGCGTCATCCTTAAATTCCAGCTCCACATTGTCCATCTGCAGCATCTTCTGGTACTGCTTGATGAGGGCATTGCGGGGCTCGGTCAGAATCTTCACCAGCGCCTCCTCATCCAGCGCATCGAGAGTGACAATCACCGGCAGACGGCCGACAAACTCCGGAATCAAACCGAACTTGAGCAGGTCGTCCGGCATGATCTTGGCCAACACATCGCCGATATTGGTCTCCTCTTTGCTCTGAATCTCCGCATTGAAGCCCAATCCCTTCTTGCCGACCCGGTTCTTGATGAGCTTGTCGATGCCGTCAAAGGCACCACCGACAATGAACAGAATATTGGTCGTATCAATCTGGATGAACTCTTGATGCGGATGCTTGCGGCCACCCTGAGGTGGCACCGAAGCCACCGTTCCTTCCAAAATCTTCAAGAGCGCCTGCTGCACGCCTTCACCGGAGACATCCCGGGTGATTGACGGATTTTCCGACTTCCGCGCAATCTTGT
This sequence comes from Sulfobacillus harzensis, assembly GCF_012933365.1. Lineage (GTDB taxonomy): Bacteria > Bacillota > Sulfobacillia > Sulfobacillales > Sulfobacillaceae > Sulfobacillus_B > Sulfobacillus_B harzensis. The sequence goes on from NZ_JABBVZ010000005.1 coordinate 70,495, forward strand.
CGACCTCGTCGATGTAGACAATGCCTTTTTCTGCCTTCTCCACATCGTAGTCCGCAGCCTGAATGAGCTTAAGGAGAATATTCTCCACATCTTCACCAACGTAGCCGGCCTCAGTGAGAGAGGTCGCGTCAGCGATAGCGAAGGGCACATTCAAAATTTTAGCAAGCGTCTGGGCCAACAGCGTCTTTCCGGAACCGGTAGGACCCAGCATCAAAATGTTGGACTTTTGCAGTTCCACATCATCGACTTTGTTGCCCAAATTAATCCGCTTGTAGTGATTGTACACTGCCACGGAAAGGGTTTTCTTGGCTCGGTCTTGGCCTACCACGTACTGATCCAGAATGGAGCGGATTTCAGCCGGCTTGGGGATATCCTTGAGCTCGAACTCGACGTCGTCGTTCAGCTCCTCCTCAATAATCTCGGAGCAGAGCTCAACACATTCGTCGCAGATGTAGACGCCGCCGGGACCTGCGATCAGCCGCTTTACCTGGTCCTGGTACTTGCCGCAGAACGAACACTTCAACTGACCTTTCTCATCGGTAAACTTAAACATGGTCTGCCCCCCTTATCCGCTCGCACACTACCTCTTGTCCAATCCCCCGCTACGCTTCCGTTGAAGGGGTAAGACCGGCCCGCGGAGTCAACACCTCATCCACTAAATGATATGCTTTTGCCTCTTCAGCAGTCATCCAATAGTCGCGTTCGGTTTCCTTCATAATCTGCTCCACCGAATGGCCGCTGTGCTTGGCCAAGATACCCGCCAAAGCTTCCCGGTTACGAATAAGCTCCTTCATCTGGATGTCCAGATCAGTGATTTTGCCACCCAACCGGTCCACCCAAGGCTCGTGAATCATCACCCGGGCATTCGGCAAAGCGAATCGCTTGCCTTCGGCGCCGCCCGCGAGCAACACGGCTCCCATGCTCGCCGCCAGCCCCACGCAGATGGTGGAGACATCGGGCTTGATATGCTGCATGGTGTCATAGATCGCCATGCCGGCGGTCACGGACCCTCCAGGGGAGTTCACGTAGAGATTGATGTCGCGGTCCGGATCATCACTCTCTAAAAACAGCAATTGGGCTACCACCAGATTTGCCACATCATCGTCAATGGCATTCCCTAAAAAGATGATGCGCTCCTTTAACAGGCGCGAGTAAATGTCGTACGACCGCTCACCGCGGTTGGTCTGCTCAACCACCATAGGAACCAGATAGCTCATTATTCTCTCCTCCACCATTGACCCTCCCTCAGCCTTCAATCACCGTTGACGAAACATAGTCGCTGGCTTTTTGGATGAGGAGACTCTCCCGTAACGCTTCAAAGTCGCCGCGGGACCGAAACATCTCAACGATTTCCTCCACCGGCTGCCGGTACAGTTCCGCCATGGGCCGGATATTTTCGATGACATCCTCGTCGCCGACGGTAATGTTCTGCTGCCGGGCCACCGCTTCCAACAAGAGTTCCTCTCGTACCCGCTCTTCAGCCTGGGGCCGCATTTCCTCGTGCAAATCCTCCAGGGTGATTTGACGACTCTCAATATACTCCTCGATGTCAGCGCCCATCCGTCGAAGCATGTTGTCTAGCTCATGCATTTGGTTGTGGATGGCTTGCTCCACTAACGCCGATGGGAGTTCAAAGGACACGCGCTCCTTCAGCTTACCCAAAATTGAAGCCAATCGATCATTCTTGGCCTGCTGCTGAAGCCGATCGCGAAGCCTATTCGCGACTGTGTCACGGAACTCCTGCTCATTATCGTATCCAAGCGTCTTGGCCAATTCCTCATCAATAGGCGGAACGTCAGGGCGCTTGAGTTCGGTGATGGTAACTTCAAACCGTACCGGCTTACCCTTCAAGGCCACGTCAGGGTGATTTTCCGGGTAGGTCAGATGAAGCGTGGCGGGCTCATTAGGCTTTAACCCAATCAATTGGGTCTCCAACCCCTCCACCGCCATGCCGGAACCGATCTCCACGGCATACGTCTCGTCTTCCACGAAAGGCTCCGTTTGATCCGCTTCTTCGCCTTCCTCCAGGTATCCCTTTAAATTCAGGACAACCCGGTCACCCATAGCCGCCGGTTCATCCTCCACCGGTACCAATTGGGCTTGAGATATAGCCACTGACTCAAATTCCTTTTGCAAGTCTTCATCGGTTGGTTCTGGCACAACCAGGGGCTCGTTGAGCAAATCATCCAAGGATCCGATTTCAATCACCGGCTTGGATTCCACTTCAATATCAAATTGAAACGGCTTGTCCTCGTCCAATGCCACGATGTTTATTCGGGGCTCGCCTACCGGTTCTACCGCGGCCGCCTGCAACGCCTCGCGATAATGGCGATCCACGAGTTGTTGGGCCGCTTCCTGCAACAGCACACCCCGGCCAACATACCGCTCGAAAATCTTCCGAGGAGCCTTCCCACGACGAAACCCTGGGATGTTATACCGGCCCACCACGGTTTTGAAGGCCCGGTCCATCGCCTGGCTGACATCGGCCGGATCAATGGTTACCGACACCTTGGCTACCGCACGAGGCAGCCGTTCCAACGCCACATCCACTGCAAAATTCCTCCTCTAACGCCCTTGAAAAATCAACCTATTATAGCATGCTGGGATAGTCATTCAATAAGAAAAGCCGAGGCAGAGGGCTGCCTCGTTAAAATGGAGCGGAAGACGGGATTTGAACCCGCGACCCTCGCCTTGGCAAGGCGATGCTCTACCGCTGAGCTACTTCCGCAATGGTGCGAGGGAAGGGATTTGAACCCTTACGCCTTGCGGCACGAGATCCTAAGTCTCGCATGTCTGCCAATTCCATCACCCTCGCCTGGTGCGCCCGGTAGGATTCGAACCTACGACCTCCGGATTCGAAGTCCGTCACTCTATCCACTGAGCTACGGGCGCAGAGAAAAAACTCCCGGTATTACCCGGGCTAAAATTGGGGTGAATGAGGGGACTTGAACCCCCGACCCCCAGGGCCACAACCTGGTGCTCTAACCAACTGAGCTACATCCACCATATTTGTTTTTGTTGTTCCTCAGAACGCAGTTTATCATACCATAATCACAGCTTCTGTGCAACGCTCTGAGATTACTCATCGCGTCAAACCCCGACCTCATCAAAACCGGCAATCGTTTCGGCTCACGCCAGTTTGAACGCTATCACCGTCAGCACCAAGCAGTGCTTCTTGCTCTTATTTTAATCACGTACCGTTGCGTGGCCAGCCGCGTCCCATTTCCGCGTTCAAATGATCGAAACAATTGACGAAATCCGTCCTGTAAACTTTGGTCGTCAACTCGGCAGCGGCGCAAGACGCAAAATGGCCTCTGCAATAGGGTGCGTCATCATTTGCTCAACCGTCCCTCGTCCCACAATACCCCCGGCGTCTAGAATGACGGCATTATCAACCAGATCGAGGTTTGTCAGGCTGTGGGCAATCCATAGCACCGTGCGCTCCCGGGCCCAACTCATCACCGCCTCCATGAGTTCTCGCTCACCAACCGGGTCCAGTCCCTCCGTGGGCTCGTCAAGCAGCACGATGGGAGCGTTTTTGAGAAAAACGCGCGCCATGGCCAGCCGCTTAATCTCGCCGCCCGACAACGACGCACCCCGCTCACCCAGTACGGTGTCAAGACCATCGGGCAGTGCGGCCAACACGGAGCCCATACCCGCCATGTGAAGGGCTTGACTCACCTCCTCAGGTGATGCCGAGGGCCGCGCCAGCCGCACATTGTCAAGAAGTGTCGCATGAAAGACGTACGGGAATTGGTTGACCACGCCGAAATGGCTGGCCCAGGCGTCCCGATCCCACTCGCGAAAGTCGGTGCGGTCAAGCGTCAGCGCACCCTCGGAGGGCGCCGACAACAGCCCTGCCGTCAAATTCATAAGCGTGCTTTTTCCCGACCCGTTCGGACCGATTAAGGCAGTATGCACGCCGGGTTCAAGGGTCCAATGGATGTGCCGCAGCACAGGCTTCCCTTCCGTTCCCAGCGTGACGGTCACATTCTCGAAGGACAAACGCGGCACCGTCGAAAGCCGGTCAACACGGCCGGGGGATGACGCGGCAGAAGATGGCGCGATAAGCGTGTTAACCCGGGATTGGGCCCGTGCGAGCCCTGAGGCGTCCTGAAAGGCGGCCGGCAGGCCCGATACGATTTCGAAACTCGCCAAGGCCAGCAACGCGAACACCGGCAGGACTATCGGGCGCATCGCGTGATGCGTTACAGCGGACGCCGCGACAACCAGGACAATCCACATGCCGGCCAACGATGTGAATAACGCCAAGCCACTAAAAAGGCCGCTTGTCCGGGCCAGACGATGTTTGGCCGCAGTCAACTGTGTTTGAAGCGCCCCTACATCAGCACGCGCTTTGTCCGTCAACGCAAGAGCCCATATATCTGTCATCCCGTGCAGCACTTGAATGAGGACCGAGCCCAGCGCACTCCGCAGATCCACCAGCATGCGGCTAGAAAGACGGGCCATCCGGCTTGCCGCGTGAGACAGCACCAGACCGGCGATGAGAAGCATCAGAACCAACAGAAGCGCGATATGCCAGTTCATGAGGGCTCCGATGATAAACACCATGAAGAGGCCCACAACCGCAATGATAATCGGTTCGTACAGGCCCACCAAGAGATTTTGCAGGCTGTCCACATCGCTTCCGACGCGCGACAGCAGGTCGCCTGAGGAATAGGCCTTCAACTCATCAGAAGTCTTTGGCTCGATAGCGGCAAAAATTCGCGTCTTGAGGTCCCGCAGCCATCTCAGCGTCGCATCATGCGCGAAGTAACGGTCGAGGTAGCGAAAGCCGGCGCGGGCGGTGCCGAAGAAGCGAACAGCGACAATGGCCGTCCATAGCAGCAGAATAGTCGCCGGATGTTGGGCCGCTTTGGCAATGAGATAGCTGGACGTGGACATCAGCCCGAGGTTCATGCCCACGGTTAATGCTCCAAATAGGAAGGCCAGAACGAGCAGCGATCTATAGGACTTGATGAGCTGGATGAGATTCCCGTTCATGGCGTATGGGCTCCTTTCGTTGATAGGCGTCGAGAAGAGCGCGGTATGGCCCAGCAATGTGACGAAGTTCAACGGCATCGCCCCATTGGGCCATCTGTCCTTTATCAAGCACGAGAATCCGATCGGACTCTGCGACCGTGGCCAGACGGTGGGCGATGGTAATCGTCGAACGCCCGCGGCCAAGACGCTCCATCGCCCCCAGAAGTGCCCATTCTGCTGCCAAGTCCAAGTTTTGGGTCGGTTCATCAAAAACGATTAGCGGACTATCCTTGAGGAATGCACGCGCTAACGCCAGCCGCTGCCGCTGGCCTCCGCTGAGTCTCAACCCCTCCTGCCCGATATTGGTGTCCACGCCCTGGGGGAGCGCGTGAACAAAACCCCATGCGCCTGACTGGGTCAAGGCGTCCTGAAGATCGTCGGACACCGCATGCGGCGCCACCGCCAAAAGGTTGTCCCGAATGGTGCCATCGAAGAGGTAAGGCCGTTGGGTGACCCAGCTGACATTCCGCCGCCACCAGTCTAGGTCCAGTTCCGTCAGCGGAATGCCATCGATGGTGATGGTCCCCGTGAACTGGCTGAGACCGAGCAGCAGTTCAACAAACGTGGTTTTCCCGGAGCCGCTCCGGCCGACGACGGCTAAATGCTCGCCTGGCTCGAGTCGAAGGGATAGATGGCTCAAAGCTTCGACTGTCCGCCCAGGATACCTAAAGGACACATCCTCCCAGGCCAGGGGCCAGGGCCCTTGGCCCTTGGGAATTCTAGAACCCCCTGTTAGGGCTTGTACCGGCCTATCCATCAAGTCAAAAATCTCTTTGGCCGCCGCAGCACCTTTTAAGCCGTCGTGGAACTTGGCACCGAGATTTCTCCAGGGAATATAGAATTCCGGCGTCAGCACCAGCACCATGAAGGCTGTTTGAAACGAAAGGTCGCTATGAATCAAGCGAAGTCCAACCGCCACGGCGATGAAGGCCATGCTGAGGGAGGCAATCAGTTCGAGCACCAATCCGGATAGAAAGGCGATTCTTAATGTGGCCATGGTAGAGGCCCGAAACGCCTCAGAGTGATTGTAAACCGTCTTGGTCTGGCGCTTGCTCTGGCCGAACAATTTTAGCGTGTCGAGACCATGCAAGACATCCAGAAAGTGTCCGGAGAGCCGCGTCAACAAAAAAATCTGGCGCTTGGAGTGGTTTTCCGCCTGGCGCCCAATCAAAACCATAAACAGCGGGATAAGTGGCAAGGTCACCAACAGGATGGCCCCGGATACCCAGTCATGCAGCATCACACCGCCCCAGACTACGGCCGGGACCGCTGCGGTCACAATAATCTGCGGAAAATACCGGGCCAGAAACACTTCCAAGTCATCGATGCCCTGGACGGCCAATGTGACCATGGCTCCACTTTCCAGGCGTTGGTCGGTTGGCCCCTGATTGAGCAGGGTGTCAACAAATCGCTTTCGCAACTCCCCCTGTATCTCCGCCGCGCCTCTGAGGGCCCAGTGTTCCTGAAAGCCAGTCGTAATGGCCCGCAGCGCAATGACTCCCAAGAGCACCAGGGCCAAGGTTTCAATGCGTCCCAAGGTGTCATGGTCTATATAAATGAGGCTCACGATGCGGCTTAGGACTCCGGCTTGCAGAACAATTAGGACGCCCATCAGGAGACTGGTGACGCCGAGTCCCAACGCCAACGTTTTGCCCGATTTCAATTGTCTCCATAAACGGACGTCCATTCTTACCATCTCCCGTCTGGGTAATCATTAAGGCGGAAACGGTTTTGGTCAAGCAGGCGCCATTACTCCGAAAAAGCCTTATTTCATCAGGGGTTTCACCCATTTTGGGCACCCGCTTAAGAAAATTTAGGATCGATTGACGCTGAAAATAGGACCGTTTGTTCCCCCAACTTCACCACCTTTGGCGGTCACCCTTGTCCACACGACAATTTACAATGCGAATGAAATCAATTGGCTGAGTCGGGCACCCGGCTCGCTTTTTATGCCGTGTGGAGCCCGTGAAGGAGTGAACACCATGACCGCAGAAGGTCTGGCTCGTCTTCAGTTTGGGACCATGACCATCTACCACTTTATCTTCGTCCCCATTACCATCGGGTTGTCGTTTATGCTCGCGATTTTAGAAACCCGGTATTGGCGGACCCGCAAGCCCGAAGACAAGAAAGTCCTGGATTTCTTTGGGCGGCTGTTTCTCATAAACTTTGCCGTTGGCGTCGTCACCGGTATTTTGCAGGAGTTTCAGTTCGGTATGAACTGGTCAAACTACTCCCGCTTCGTCGGCGACGTCTTCGGCGCTCCACTGGCGGTCGAAGCGCTGGCCGCGTTCTTTTTGGAATCTACCTTCATCGGCATCTGGATCTTCGGCTGGGATCGCCTATCGCCGCGGGTGCACACCTTATCCATGTGGCTTGTCGCGATCGGCACCAGCCTGTCCGCGTTTTGGATTTTGACCGCCAACTCCTTCATGCAGGAACCGGTGGGCTACAAAATTGTCAACGGCCACGCCGAGATGACCAACTTCTTCGCGCTGCTGGGGAATCCTCAGCTGTGGGTAGAGTTTCCGCATGTCGAGGCGGGCGCATTAACTACCGGCGCTTTCTTTGTGGCGGGTATCAGCGCATACTTTCTGTTGGTCAAAAAGCAGTACCGCGACTGGTTTATGGCGCCCTTTCGGATCGCGATGATCGTGGCGGCGGCGGGCAGCGTGGTAGCCATCGCAATCGGGCATGACCAGGCCCAGCACCTAATTATGGCTCAGCCCATGAAGATGGCCGCCTCGGAAGCCCTATGGCACACCAGCAAACTTCATGCGTCTTGGAGCATCATCTCCTTATTCAATCCCGTCACGCATCACACCTGGTTTAAGATTTCCATACCGTCCATGTTGTCGATTCTCGCCTACAACCGGTTGACCGGCCGAATACCCGGCATCGCGGAACTCCAATCGCTGTATGTGCACCGTTACGGACCAGGAAATTATGTGCCGCCGGTGTTGGCCACGTATTGGAGCTTCCGGTTGATGATTCTCTTCGCCTTCCTCATGGCGATCATTGCGATTTGGGGTCTGGTGCTGATTTATCGCAAGCGGCTTCTCGATCGTCCACGATTCCTGAGACTGATGCCATGGGCGATTGGTCTTCCCCTGCTCGCGAATATCATGGGATGGGTCATGACCGAGGTCGGCCGCCAACCATGGATTGTGTTTGGGCTGCAAAAGACGATTAACGGGGTTTCGCCGACCGTGTCGACAACCGATGTCGCCATCACACTAATTGGCTTCACGATACTCTACGCGATTATGGGCGTCATGGAGGTGCGCTTGCTGCTCCGTTTTATCCGTCTGGGACCCGACGCGCCCGAGTCGGAACATTCGTCCGCCGTAGAGAATCATGAACCGAAGCTGTTCGAATTTTGACGGGGGGTAATTGGCCGTGTCATTGCCAACGTTATGGTTTGTCCTAATCGCGGTATTGTTTGTCGGGTATCTGTTCCTAGAAGGGTTCGACTACGGCGTGGGTATGCTCCTGCCCTTTATCGGCCAGACCGATACCGAACGCCGGGCGGTCTTGGCGACAATCGGCCCGATTTGGGATGGAAACCAGGTCTGGCTCATAACCGCGGGTGGGGCTTTATTCGCCGCCTTCCCCAATTGGTACGCCACACTCTTTAGTGGATTTTATCTCGGTTTGGCGCTTTTGTTGGGGGGACTCATTATTCGCGGGGTTGGGATCGAGTTTCGAAGCCGAGACGTCCGACCTCAATGGCGCAATCGCTGGGACATCGCGATTGCTATCGGCAGTGCCATTCCCCCCATCGTCTGGGGGCTGGCCATGGGCAATTTGCTGCACGGCGTTCCCATTAACCAGCACATGGATTATGTGGGCGGCTTCTTAACCCTGTTCAACCCCTATGCGCTGGTTGGGGCGGTGGCGGCGGTGCTGCTCTTCTTGCTGCACGGCGCGTTGTATCTCGATTTGAAGGCTCCCGAAGAGTTATCGCTCCGCTCCCACCAATTGGCCTACCGGATCGGACTTTGGGCCACCGTGTTTTATTTCGTCTTCATCGGTTTGAGCTACTTCTACGCCAACTTCGCTCACAAACTCGGTATTGATCCGGGGCCCATTCCCATCATAGCCGGACTGAGTATGGTGACCGTGCGCTTTTTGCTTCCCTTGCGCCATCGTTCATGGGCTTTCTTCATGGGCGGGATCACCATCGTGCTGTCCACCATCAGCGTATTTTTGGCGCTGTTCCCGCGGGTGATGATCTCCAGCCTGAATCCCCACTGGTCGCTAACTATCTATAACGCCGCGTCTAATGCGTATAGCCTTAAGGTAATGACCATCGTTGCGGTCACGGTGCTGCCGATTGTGCTCGCCTATCAGTTCTGGAGCTATTGGGTATTTCGTCGTCGGATTTCCCTGAAGGACAACTTTCATTATTAGGATTCAGGCGTTCGTCCTATGAGGGCCGGTCGGCTATCATCGCGACCGGCCCTCATTCCTTCCCAAGCTTCTCAAACTCACCGGCGTGATATGGGCATCCCTTTGGCTTGCTATTGATTGGCTCAGGAACCGTTGGACACCTGGTGGACGACACGCAAGTTGGCATACCGCAAGCACAACCCAACAAACACGATGTCTACACCCGCAGCCTTCATCGGCTGGATTTCTATGGGGAAAGTCAATACCATCACGCTCCCGGGCCCAGTTTGCCATTGGTGCAATCGCATACCGGTCATTTGAGGACCACACCCAAAGTTGCGGCAGAGAACGAGTCTGCAGCAGGAATTGGCCATAGTCTCCGTGAATGATAACGGCCAGAAGACCTCGTAACATCCGACGTGCTATGAAGGAGAGAGTGGTGGATGCCAACCAGTAATCCCCGGAGCGTGCCGCAATTGTTCCGCAATCCCGCATATCGGACCTGGTCTCTCGCCTCCATCCTATTCCGACTCCCCGGATTCATGGCGCCGCTCGGATTCGTCTTAATCGGGGTAACGGTGGCTTCGCGGAGCGTCGGGGGTCTGATGGTCACCGCGGAGGTTGGGGGGATAGCGGTGGGTGCTCCGTTGTTGAGCCGTTGGGTCGACCGCGTGGGCGCACGCCGGGGCGTTCTCGCCTTCTCGCTGGCGCTTACGGCCATGTTTATCGCTTTAGCCCTCATGGCAGCCCTGCGAGCGCCGGGTTGGTCTCTAATTTCTGGGGCCGGCCTCGCCGGCTTCCTGTCATCCCCACGTTCCCCAGGGCTGCGTGCTCTCCTCGATGACGTCGTACCGAAACCTGCCCTGCAGGACGCGCTCACGCTGAACGCCACGGTCTCAGAATTTGCGGTATTGTGTGCACCACTGATCGTGGCCGTGATGGCGCTCTCGTCGGCCATCGCCGTGGCGCTGGCCATGGCCGCCACGACGGCGGCCGGTGCGGCAGTGCTCCTTACGCTCCCGATATCGGCCGGGGATCCTCATTCGCCTACCACAACCCGCACGACCCCACAGGCCCCATCCCGAATCCCGCTCCTCCGAATCCGGGAGTTGTGGTTTTGGATCGCCCTGTATGCGGGATTCGGACAACTGTTCGGCACCGTCGAAACCGGCGCCCTGCCCTGGGCCCGCGCCCTCCACCTGGGGACATGGGGAGCGTCGACGGCACTGGCCATCCTGTCGGCCTCCGGCATTGTCGTGAACCTATTCTACGCACGGCGACCACACTCCCCGACACCGTCCGGCCCTCTCAGGCTTCTCGCGACCATGACCATTGGTTGCCTCGGGCTGGCATTCTCACCCAATTGGTGGCTCGGGGCGGCTTCCTTAGGCGTTATGGGAGCCGCCGCGGTCCCGTTACTTGCACGGGCCTCCTTCGGCGTCGGCCACGCAGTCCCGGCGGGGCAGCAAGCGGAGGGATTTGGGGTGACGAGTGCCGTGCAAACTGCCGCGTATGGTCTGGGTGGTGCTCTTCTAGCCGTGCTACCGATCCATTGGATGATCCTGGCGGGTACGAGTGCAGCGCTGGTCACCTTGGCTTTGGCTCCCGTATGGACGGCACACCAGACTGCCCGCGTCGGGTGAGTGTTGTCCTGCAGTGGCGTGGCTTGGGCTTGGGTTGAATTCATTCGGAGTTTCGGTAGTTGGAGGGCAAGCGATTTTTGTTGCCGCCTTTATGGTCTGCCTTGGCATTCCCGTTTACCGCGCAAGTCACGGGTCGAGGGCCGTTGTCCCCGATTGCGTACTATCGGTCAAAATGTCCCGTCACACGGTTCGGGACGACACAGCATTAAAACGTCAGCCGTAGTTCCCGTTCAAGACCCGTCCGTCCTATTTCGGTGACGACTACCGCTCGTCCCTGAGGAATCCGCTTGACCCAGTTCAATTCCACGAGCCGGTTCGCCATCGCCGCTCCGAGCGCCCCAGCCAAATGGTGCCGACGTTCACTCCAGTCCAAGCATTGCCGAGCAAAGTGGCGTCGTCCTCGTCTAAGGGCATCGAAATCCAGGCCAAATTCGCGAAACCAACGTATTCCGTCGGTTGGGACTACAAAGTCACGCCCGTCTTCCTGAATGAGGCCCGACTCCAACATTCGGTCGGTTAATGCGACCCCGACCTTTCCCGCTAAGTGATCGTAGCAGGTCCTCGCGTAGCGCAGCGCACGAGCCTGATCGGATTCGCGCAGGGACCGAATCGGCTTCGGAGCGGCAACCGCGTTCAGGGATTCGAGCGCCAATCCGACTTCAGCATTGGACAAACGATAATATCGATGCCGACCGTAGGATTCATGCACCACCAGGCCCCCGGCCTCGAGTTTGGCTAAATGGGAACTCGCGGTCTGGGGCGTTACCCTCGCGGCACGGGCTAGTTCGGCGGCCGGCAACGCTTTGCCGCCTAGCAAACACAGCAACATGGCTGCCCGCGATTCGTCACCAATCAAGGACGCGACTTCTGCCAGATTCGGTACCATCATCTCATGCCTCCACCTTTCCATTCGTGCACAACACTCATACTTCGATAGTAGTCGAATAGTTACCGCATTACAATAACCGAGGAACAGAAGAGCCCCGGGAGGAACGGTCAATGAAACGGTTTATGGCCTCGATGCCAACGCGGATTGTACATCCTAAAATATTGTACTTCGGTACCCCCGTGGTATTGCTCACCACACTCAACAGAGACGACACCAGCAACATCACCCCCATGTCGTCGGCTTGGGCGTTGGGGAACCGCATCGTCTTGGGCCTCGGCGAAGGGGGCCACGGGTTGGCCAATCTGCGCCAGCGTGGCGAGTGTGTCGTGAACGTCCCGGGTCCGGACCTATGGGAGCGCGTGGAGGCGCTAGCGCCGTTCACCGGAGCCAATCCGGTCCCGGATTTTAAGAAAAGCGTGTTCCATCACGAAAAAGACAAGTTTGGAATCGCCGGTTTAACGGCGGCACCATCGCATCACGTGCGCCCGTGCCGCATTGTCGAATGCCCGCTGCAAGTCGAGGCCCAGCTTGTCGACCTGCGGATGTCGGGTGAGGGGACCCGTTTTGGCATTATCGAGGTGGAGGCGATCACAGTCCATGCCCATGAGGACATCGTGCGCGACGACTCGCATATCGACCCCACGGTTTGGAGCCCGCTCATCTACAACTTCCGCCACTACTTTGGGTTGGGCGCACATCTCGGCAAAACGTTTAGAGCGGAGTTCTAAGAGCCATCCGATGGGATCGGCACGCGCTGCCCTTTCGGAAGTGTGGCACCCTCCGCGGGATCCAGGCCGAACCCTCGGTCGGTCCCACCTCGTCATAATAGCCAGGGCGAAGGAATAAGGCCCTCGCCCTTGGGTGATATCTGTGCTCTCGGAAATGACGACGCCTTCCGCGGTAGCCTAATGGTATCGTAGAGCCTGAGGGCCATACGCCCCCGAGATACCGTGGTTCCTCGCGTTGATTAGTGTCAGCCTCAAGTCATTGGGCCGTGAACGAAGAAGTCCGAGGACTGGCCATGGCACGGATGTTTAACACAGCTTCTCCGTTGCGATCGGCACAATGGAGTCAGACTCAGACCCTATTTGGTGAACGCGAGGGCAACACGGAATGCAGCCCCCGGAATAGCGCCAAAACTATCGTGGGCGAACGGTACCATCGCCTGGTGAAATGCGCTACGATAGAATGCAATGTCCTGGTAGGCAGGGTGATGCTGGTTACCTCGGCGAGAGGATCGGGTTGAAAGCCGTGGCGGGAATGTACCGTTCACGGTTAATGCTGGCGGCCGCTGAGCTCACGGTTTCTTGAGAAATCTCAAATAGACGGCCGCAAACACCAACACAATACCGATGTTCACGATGAGCCGTTCCCAGATGTGATGCCGAAAAAAAAGCAAATCGACAGTCACGATCACGGCGATTAACAGCGCGGTGAAGAACACGACCGACAGGTTCCTGACCATTTCAACCACCCGTTCCAGTATATCAACAACCGCCACAGCTTACCTTTGGAATGGCCGGATTTACTTCTGATTAAGGGTTTGTCAGGGTTCGAGGCTCGGCGACTCGTTTGCGGTCCGCGTCAACAAGTTGTCGTTCCACTCTGGGGTTGCGCCTTACATGTACTTCGGTCCCGTATTTCCAGCACACCTCGGGATGAACTAAAATCAGCGCCCAACGAGAACGTCATCAAACCGCCGGGCTCCGATGAAGTCGCGAGCCCGAAAGCAAGAGCGCAAAACACAAGTCCCGCAATCGCTTGCGGGTTAACGGTTTTGAGATGGTGTCCCCGGCAGGATTCGAACCTGCGACGCCGGGATTAGAAGTCCCGCGCTCTATCCACTGAGCTACGGGGACGCGGCGAAAATCTGGTCGGGGCGGAGGGATTCGAACCCCCGACCCCTTGCTCCCAAAGCAAGTGCGCTACCAAGCTGCGCTACGCCCCGTCCGGATCTTAAGTATACCAACGCGCTCCATTACGGTCAATCACTCCGGGTGCTGTACCAAAGCGAACCCGCCACGATCAAAAAGATGACCAGCCCCGCGACGCTTCTGGCGCCCGCCTTGGCGATAATAAGCCCGATGGCCAAAGCCGCCAAAGCCAAAATCGCGAGTTTGGGATCGTCAACAAACAAATCGTAGATCTCTTTGAGCCATTTCATGATGTCGCGACACCTCGCTTCTTCAACGAGGAGATAATGAGCCAGGATGCGGCCAGGTACCCAGCGATAAGCAGCAGAATGCTAAGGTCTTGCCCTGGCCAGACGACGCCCAGTGACTTGCCCGCCCAGAAGCTGCCGAAGCTGGTCAGCATAGTCCCGACCACGAACTTCATCACGTTTTCCGGCACCTTGGAAAGCGGTGCCTTAAGCACAAGACCGGCCGCCAAGACGATAACCAAGCCGACGGCAGCGCCTAAAATAGCGCTGGGATAGGCACGCGCGGCAGAGCCCATGGTGAGGACGATCACCACCACTTCCAAGCCTTCCAGGAACACCCCATTGAAGGCGGTGGCCTGAGCGGCAAACGCATTGCCTTGGCTTTGACGAAGCTTGCCGACTTCCTTTTCAAAGGCTTGCGATTCGTCATGCAGCGCCTTTCGGCCCGAAAAGCGCAAAATTGCCTTCCTCAACCATTTAATACCGAATAATAGCAGCAAAACCCCGATGACGCCGCGAAGAACATTGATGGGTACGTAACGAAGAACCCCAATGCCGAGGACCGCGGTCAAGACGGCCAGGGCCGCAACCGCCAATAGGGTGCCCCTCAAGGCGGGGCGGTAACCTTCCACGGTGCCTACCGCCAACACGATGGTTAGGGCCTCTACAAATTCGACGGAGGACGCCAACAGGGCGGCTATCAGGACATACCAATTCATCCCCAAGCCCCCTAAAAAATTTCGATCGATTAGTCTAAGTTCATCTTACCCTAGGGATTAGCGGCGCCACAACTCGTGGGAATCGATCTTTTCGATGAGCGCTCGCGTAGCCAGATATCGATGCGAAATGCGGTTTTTAACCGATTGCGGAATTTCTGCCAGCGTCCGGATGCCATCGGCTGTAAAAATTGGATCGATGCCAAATCCTTCTTGGCCCCGGGGCCAACCTACGATTTCGCCTTCCACCACGCCTTCAGCCCAGACATCGCGGCCGTCCGGCCAGGCCAACACCACAACGGCACGCATGCGGGCGGTGCGCTCCGAACGCGGAACCGCCATCAGTCGTACCAGTATTTCTCGTGAGTTAATCCACGGCACGTCCGAAACAAAGCGGGCTGAATGGATGCCGGGCAGCCCTCCGAGGGCATCCACCTCCACACCCGAATCGTCGGCCAAAGCTGGAAGCCCGTAGGTGCGAGCCACGTAATGTGCTTTTAAGCGGGCGTTCTCGAGATAGGTGGAGCCGGTTTCCTCAATGATTTCCTCTTGAGTCTCGAGCGCCCGGATGACAAAAGGCGCCTGCCGCAACAGCTCTTGAAACTCCCGAAGTTTACCGGGATTATGCGTTGCCAGAATTACCTCAGCGCTCAATGAGCCCCGCCCCTTTCGGGAAGGCATCGCGTTGCAGACGGTTCAGGGTGTCCAAGCCGTCGGCTCCTAAAGCCAGCACCTGGCTCAACTGCTGGTTGGAAAAAGACCGGTGCTCGCCCGTGCCCTGAATCTCCACCCACTCCCCGGAGGACAGCCGCACCAAATTGAAGTCGACATCAATGTCGACATCTTCCTCGTAGGACAAATCCAACAGCACCTGCCCATTCTTTAGGCCCACACTCACCGCCGCGACCTGTCCACGAATGGGCGGCTTTTCAAAACGCGCTTTTTGGTTGATGACATCTAACGCTTGCCAAAGCGCCATAAAGCCTGCGGTAATGGCTGCGGTGCGAGTTCCGCCGTCGGCTTGGAGCACGTCACAGTCCAGAATGATGCTCTTTTCCCCAAGACGCTCGAGATATAACGATGCTCTGAGAGAACGGCCAATGAGGCGCTGAATCTCGACGCTTCGCCCCTGCTGGCGTCCCCGCACCGACTCGCGGTGGGTCCGCTCATGGGTCGCCCGCGGCAGCATGGCGTATTCAGCCTGAATCCATCCTTGACCCGTTCCCCGCACAAAAGGCGGAACCTTGTCCTCCACGGTGGCGGTCACCAGAACGCGTGTGTTCCCCGCCTCAATCAGACACGATCCTTCGGCCCAACGGCTATAGCCCAGTTCAAGCCGTACGGATCGCAGTTGGTCTCGCTCGCGGCCATCCGGTCTCACCCAAACGCCTCCTTCAAGCTCTAGTGTGCCACGACAGGACACAAGTTCTCATAAAAAAACTCCCAACGCGTCGTCGGGAGTCAAAATTTTGGTGGAGGCGGGGACGTGCTGCCCGTCCCGTCCGAAGACACGTTATACCAGATTTCTACGAGCGTAGCTTCGGAATTGATCTCGCCGACCACCACCGTCCGAAGCGCGGCGGCGATAAGCCCAGCCCTTAGATTCCCAACTTCAGTCGGGCGGCTGAAGCGGTATCCTGCCTATTTTACGTGACCGAAATGAGGACAGGCGCTGAGTCCGGCCACGTTAGCTGAATTAAGCAGCTAAAGCGTATTCGAAAGAATCGTTAGATTCGTTGGCAGTTATTGTTTCCTGCGGTTTTACGAGTCACAGAGCTCGGCTCGCTGTCTGGCACCCCGTTCATCCCCGTCGAATCTAGTTCGCCCCCAAATTACCGGGTGCGCTCCTTCATGACTCGCTCGATGTGGCGCATCGCCTCGCGCTCATGAATGGTGTGCCGCTTGTCGTACTGCTTCTTTCCTCTAGCAACAGCTAATGATAACTTTGCGCGCCCATGTTTGTCAAAGTAGAGTTTCAACGGCACCAGCGTCATGCCGTCCTGCTTGACTTTCGCTTGCAGTTCGCGAATTTCTTTTTTGTGCAGCAACAGCTTGCGGTCCCGGTAAGGATCATGGTTCCACCGATTCCCTTTGTCATACGGAGCCACGTGGCAATTAATCAAAAACACTTCCCCATTAACCACCCGAGCGAAGGAATCGCGAAGATTCACCCGTCCGAGCCGCATCGACTTTACCTCCGTACCGGTCAACGCAATGCCGGCCTCCACGACCTCATCAATGAAGTAATCATGCCGGGCTTTGCGGTTCTCGGCAATCGGCTTTTCCTCGCGCGCCATCCTTCTCCCCCCAATCCAAGCGCCATTCTCGCATGCTTTAAGCAAAATATCAACGCGCCCGTCTTCTAAACCTCGCTTGCCCTACATATTTCGGTAAGGAGGTGAGTACGATGCGCGTCATTTGGTGGAGAATCACTCGTCCCGATACTCCCGAAGGGCCCTCAGAACTCCTGGGGGAGACCCTCAATATTCATTTGCCCGAAGATTGGTCGCCCGTTCAGGTCATGCAAAACGGCGAGACAGCTATTGACCGCGATTGGCTCAATCGGCTCTTAAAGTGGAGCGACGGTCCGGATTCACCGTCGTGACCGGCCGTACTGTAACCGGGCTGGCATCAGGCACCTTTACGCGGGTGGAATGGCGTCCGGCGGGCAACAACCCCAGCCATTGGCCGCCTTCCTTCTCCAATATCAAGGCGGGACGGACGCCCTGGCCTAAGATCACCACATCGGAGCCATGCTGGGCGGTCCACCAGTGTCCCGGGGCTCCGTCCACACGGTGGAACACCACCGTGGCCCGGCGCTCAAAGAGTCCGCGCCGCCGAATCCATAGCGGCGCTTGGCGCGGCCCTACCAAATAGAGATGGTTAACGCCGAATTGCAACGCCAGCGTCATCGAACCTGGCGACGGCTCAACGTTATTGTGTACCATCATCTCCATCATCCCCTACAAGGGTAACGCCACCCCGCCAAGAGAGGTTACCGGCGTCGGCGGGCACGTTTCTTCTTTTGGGGCGGGGCGGCGGGCAGCTTCAACTGAAAATCAATGCGCCGGAGCGGTACGTCCACGGCCGCCACTACCACATCGACTTCTTGTCCCAATTGAAACACCCGTCCCGTGCGATCCCCAGTGAGCCGGTAGTGGATGGGGTCGAAGGACCAGTGGTCGGCGGGCAGATCCTCCAAACGCACCAGCCCCTCCACGAGATTGGGCAGTTCCACAAAAATACCGAAGTTGGCCACGCCTGAAATGACCCCATGGTACTCTTCGCCCAAGTGATCGCGCATGTACTCGGCTTCCTTCATTTGGACGGAATCCCGCTCCGCTTCCATGGCTTCCCGTTCCCGGGCTGAACTGGATTCGCCCACCTCGGCCACAATCAGCTCGAGGCGCTCACGATCCTCGGAAGTCAGCCCCTGTCCCAAGTATTGGGTCAGGACCCGGTGCACCCATAAGTCCGGATAGCGGCGAATAGGCGAGGTAAAGTGCGTGTACTCCTCTGAGGCCAATCCAAAGTGGCCTGTGTTGACCGGCCCGTATCGGGCCTGTTTCATGGACCGCAAGAGCGCCGAATTGATCACCCGTTCCTCCGGCCGCCCCTTCACCTCGTTCAACAAGCTTTGCAGAGATTTCGGCGTGACCGGGTTGGGCAGCCGGTACCCAAGCGCGCCAATCAACTCCCGAAATTGGTCCATTTTGTCGTCGCCTGGCTCATCGTGAACCCGGAACAACCCCGGCAATTGGTAGCGGATTAACTCGCCAGCCACCGCCTCATTGGCCAACAGCATCAATTCCTCGATGATGGATTCGGCCAGTCCACGGGATCGCGGCACAATATCCACGGGGTGGCCGGCCGCGTTCAACACCACCTTGGCTTCCGGCAAATCGAAATCCACGGCGCCGCGTTGCACCCGAATGGCCTTGAGGTGCTGGCGGACTTCTTCCGCCAGGTGGAGAAATTGGGTTAAGTCCTCGTCCGCTTTCTCTGTTCCCGCCAGCACCTGATTCACAAAATCGTACGTGAGCCGATGCCGGGTCTGGATGACCGATCGCGTAAAGCGCGCCCCAGTGCGCCGCCCCCGACTGTCGAGGTCCATCCAGGCCGTCACCGTCAAGCGCGGAATGGCCGGGTTCAAACTGGCGATCCCGTTGGATAACCGTTCCGGCAGCATGGGAATCACGCGATCCACCAAATAGACGCTGGTTCCCCGTCGGCGGGCCTCCAAATCGAGGGCGGATCCCTCGCGCACATAATAGCTGACATCCGCGATGTGCACCCCCACCCGGTAGCCATCGCCGACACGTTCCACCGAAATCGCGTCATCCAAATCCTTGGCGTCGCTGCCGTCAATGGTGACGATGAACCGGGACCTGAGATCCGCGCGACCCACCATGTCCGCCTCGCGCACTTCCCCGGGCAGCAGGGCCGCCTCCCGCTCCACCTCCGGGGGGAACCGTGGGCTTAAATGCCTGTCCACCATCAAGGCGCGAATATCCACGCCCGGTGCATCGGCCTCACCCAATATTTCCTCCACCTCGCCGCGAACCGGTCGCTTGGGATCGAGCGGCCAATCTGTGATGCGGCAGGTCACAATCAACCCCGAATGCCAGTTTTTGTCCCGCGGTCGGCTCACCCACACCAGCGGCTGACGCATGTCGCGGGGAATGACCCGCCACCCGCCGCTTCGGCCGGCATGGTCCAAACGGCCGACCACATGCGTGTGCGCACGTTCCACGACGTCCATGATGCGCCCCTCCGGTCCGGGACTTTGCGCTACGCGGCGCACCCAAACCAACACCCGATCCTCATGCGCGGCGCTGAGCAAATGGCGCTGCGGAACGAAAACATCATCGCCTGGATAATCCGCGCTCACGACAAATCCAAAGCCGCGGGGATTAACCCGCAAAGCCCCCACCCGGGTACTGACCGTCAATCGCCCCTCAAAGTCCCGCACTAGCCAGCCGTCGCGCCGCAACTCCGACAAGGATCGATACAGCGCCTTTGTCGGGGCCTTTGAGCCGGCCAAGCGCGACGCAACCTGCGCCTCCGGCATTGCATCCCGATTGTATAAAAGCGCAAAAATCTTTTCGTGAAAATTCTCCGGTATCGTTCGTCGCTGTTTTGCCAATCCGTCGCTCCTTACAAAAAATAACAAAAACCCCCAGTCAAGCCCGGACGGGGTGACTAGAGGCCTTTTCTCCGTTGCACCGGCGCGTCTTACCAGAACCGCGCCAACAGCAGAGTCAGAACCGCAAATACGACTCCAAGAATGACCGTAATCCGGGCCAACAAATCGTCCACGCCCTGCTTTTTCACGCCGTAGCCGCCAGATTGCGGGACGCCTCCCCCAAACGCGCCGCCCGCCATGCCTGGAGTATACCCTGTTTGCAGCAATATGGCGGCCATCAAGGCTAATCCAAATACAACCTCACCAATGATGAGTGCGGTCCTCAAAAAAATCCCAGCCCTTCGTCGTTCATGTCGCTTGATTATACCATATCCCACATTTCTTTCCGAAAAAAAGGGCCTCGGGAAACCCGAAGCCCCGATCAAAAGGCACTACTGCCCCATTTCAATATCCGCCATGGTGCGGCCGCGGGTTTCCCGTCCAAGCCACGCCACCGCGACCGCGACCACGATCAACACGATCGTGAACATCCAGAAAACCGACGAAACCGTGTCGTGGCTGGCCAGCAGCGCCCCCACGACTGTGGGCCCGACGATGCCGCCAATCCGGCCAATGCCCATGGCCCAACCGGCACCGGTTCCACGAGCCATGGTGGGGTATTGCTCGGTGGTATAGGCATAGGTGGTTCCCCAAGCCCCTAGCAGCTTGTGTGAATAGTCCCGAACATCCGGCGCAAAAAGGACTTCGCGACCCGGATGGCGAAATAAAAACTTATGAATACACGACGCCGTTTTCG
>NZ_JABBVZ010000060.1 GCF_012933365.1 Sulfobacillus harzensis
TAATGTCCCACTGCGGTCGTCAAGGGTTAGTCGTCTGCTCTATCATTTCAGTCAACCTGACTTTGACGAATCCCTGCCAGGGTCGGCCCTCAGGCAGGAACTTGGTCCCCCGTCGCGAACTCCTATTGAAAGCCAAAAAGGAGCGAAGCTATGACGCCCAAGCTGGTGCGAGACCGCATCCCCGAACTGATTTCCGCCCATGGCGAACGTCCTCGGACGCGGCGATTGGATGACAAGGAGTACGTGGCCGCACTGCATGACAAGTTGCAAGAAGAGTGCCAGGAATATCTGTCGGCCAACACGGACGTGTCGGCGGTCGAAGAGCTCGCCGATGTGATGGAAGTGGTACGGGCCTTGGCTGCCGTTCACGGTGCCAGCCCCGAGGCATTGGAGGTTGTCCGAGCCGAAAAGGCCGCGCGACGTGGCGGGTTTTTGGAACGGATTTATCTGATCGATGTCGAATAAAGCCGAACTCATTCGGGGCGACCTGCTCTCCCATATCGATCAGGCTTTGACGCAGACGGGCACCTTTTACGCGGTCGTGGCGTTTTTGCGTGTTTCGGGACTCTCCACTTTGATGAGGCAGTTGCGGCGCTTTCTCGATGCCGGCGGTGAAGTCAAGCTGCTTACAGGAGACTACCTTTACATTACCGAGCCGGAGGCCCTCAGGATGCTCCTCAATTTGGGCCCCAACCTGGAACTTAGGCTCTGGCGGAGCTTTGGCCGGTCCTTTCACCCGAAAGCCTATCTATTCGAAACAGACGCCCATGCGGAAGTCATCGTCGGCTCCTCGAATTTAAGCCGAAGCGGCCTGACATCGGGCGTGGAATGGAATCTAAAGGTCAAGGATGCAGAGTTCAACGGCACCGATCCCTTCAGCGCATTTCTCGAGCTGTTTTATGCGGAATCCACTGAGCCGGTTAACCCTGTGACCATTGCCGCCTATCAGGCGGAGCGGGACGCCCAAGAGACCAAGGCGGCCTGGCGTGAGGTTTCAGAAGCCGAGGAGAACGTCGTGGAGGTCTCCCCAGAGTTGCCCGCGGACACGGATGAACCGGCAGCCCCCGATGTTGCTTGGGATCCTCGACCGGCTCAACAGGAAGCCTTGGAAGCCTTGAGCCTCTCGCGTCAGGAGGGATTCTCGAAGGGGTTGGTGGTGTTGCCGACGGGGCTTGGGAAAACCTATTTGGCCGCCTTATTTGCGAAAGAGTTTCAACGGGTGCTCTTTGTGGCCCATCGCGAGGAGATATTGCGGCAGGCAGAACGCACTTTTCGGGCGGTGATCCCGGACAAAAGTATCGCCCGCTACGACGGACACCAACGTGAAGAAGGTGGCGATTTGGTGTTTGCGTCGGTCTACACGCTCGCCGCCAAGCGGCACCGCGAGCGCTTCAACCCCGCGCGATTTGATCTCATCGTGGTGGACGAGTTTCATCATGCCGCTGCCCGCTCCTATCAAGCCCTCATGCAGTATTTTCGCCCCCAGTATCTGCTTGGACTCACGGCAACCCCCGACCGTGCCGACAACAAGGATGTGTATGCGCTCTGCGACGGCAATTTGGTGTATCAAGTCTCCCTTTCCGAGGCGATTAACCGCGGATGGCTGGCCCCCTTTTCCTATTTCGGGGTTGCGGATCCCATCGATTACACCCAAGTGACCTGGCGGGGAACGCACTACGACGAGGGGGAACTCACGAAGGCGCAACTGCAAGGTCGCTATGGGGATACGGTGGTGGATGCCTGGATGCGGTACCACGGCCAACGGACGCTGGTCTTTTGCTCGTCGCGGTCTCAGAGTCGCTATCTTGCCGAGCGATTACGTGATGCCGGAGTCAGAGCGCTACACGTGGACGGGATGACCACCGCCGGAGAGCGCCGACGAGCGGTATCCCAACTGTTCGAAGGTGCGGTTGATGTCATTTGCTCGGTCGATCTTTTCAACGAAGGGGTGGATATTCCGGCGGTCGATACCATTTTGCTGGCGCGTCCGACCGACTCCATGGTGGTATTCCTGCAACAGATTGGACGGGGGCTCAGATTAACACAAGGCAAAACGCGCTGTGCCATCATCGATCTGGTAGGGAACTACCGCCATGTGGACCGGCGCCTTGAGGCGTTAGGCATCGCGTCTTTGACGGCGGCAACCCGCCAAATGGCGGTAGAAGGTTTGCCAAAGGATTGTGAGATTGAACTGGATTTCGAGGTCATTCAACTGTTGCGGCAGCTTCGGCGGCGCCGCTCGGCGCCAAAAGAGCTCTTGCGCCACGCCTACTTGGCCTTGAAGGCGGAGCTGGGTCGGCGTCCCACATACCTCGAGTTCCACCTGCAAAGCGGCGTGGATAGCGGCTTGGTTCGAAAAACCTTTCATTCTTATGTGGGATTTCTTGAGGCTTTGGATGAGCTGACGCCGGATGAATTTCGGACCTGGGAGCGGGCAGAAGGGTGGCTCAACACGATTGAACGGACAACGATGCAGAAAAGCTACAAAATGGTATTGCTGCAGGTGATGCTGGAGCGGGGGTCCAGGTGGACTAATGCCATTTCCGCCAACGACGCTGCGGCGCCGTTCTTCGAGTACCTTCATGCCGCCCGCTATCGCCACGGCGACGTGGACACCCAGCGGGCCTTTCAGGCCCCGTTTCGGCCGGGTGTCGTCGCATCGAAAATTGCGGAGATGCCCATGCATCATTTGGCGCAAAGCGCCCCCGATTATTTTGAGCTGGACGACCGGTCTATGAGCGTTCGCGTTCCCGCGGACACCCAAGCCGATGCGGAGCGCATTGCGGCATGGACCCGTGAAATCGTGGAGTATCGGCTTCATCGCTACTTCTACGAACGGACCGGCACTTAATGTTTCGATGACTTCAAGGATCACCCGCGTGTGTCTAAAATGCTGCTGTAACGCGGCCTGGGAACACCGGGCAGGTTGACCTTGGTGCGTTCCGTCGTCGTCAATGACGCTGCCCGTGTTCGGGATGCTGTCGGGTTCGTCCAAGTATTGGGGACCCCAAAAAAGAACGAATGTTATGTCGGCGCCCTTTGGCTTGCTCTAAAATACATGGGGAGGGGGGAGGCATATTTCTAAAATTGCATTGACGAAACGGTCCAATCAGGTTGCCGAATATTTTTTGTCGCTCATTCGCGAAGGGGCATATCAACCCAATGATAAATTGCCCTCCCTGCAGGAGATGGCGCGAGTGCTGAAGGTGAGTAAATCCACAATTCGTGAGGGACTCGCGGCACTGGTTGCGAAAGGCATCATTGACGTTCGGCATGGGAGCGGGTACTATGTCCGACCGTCGAAAGTGGCCGCCAAGTCGATGCCGGAGGAATCGCCCGATCTTGGCCAGGTCCTGTTTGTTCGGCAGTTGCTGGAGGTTTCTGCGGCCCGCCTGGCGGCGGTGAATCGAAACGATGACCATCTTGCGGTGATGGCCGGATGCTTGGCGCGAATGCAGAGGGAAGACTGGGAGGAGGCTTTAGGGGCCGATCTCGAATTCCATTTGGCCATCGCTGGCGCGAGCGGCAACCAAGTCCTGGAACAGGTCATCGGATCGCTATCCCAGCATACCAAGGCGACAATGAAGTTGTCGCGTGCCATTGCGGGAACCTTGGCCGATTTGCATCAAAAGCATTGGGAGTTGTATCGCGCCATATGCGATGGGGACGGAGAACGGGCATCGCAGCTCATGTATGTTCACCTGCACGACACCGCCGAACGGATGAAGATCCTAATTCCCGGAACTCGATTGGGGGATACGGAGAGTTCGGGTATTTGACAGAAAAATTTTTGTATTAAGTCTTCCGATCACCGGAACATTCTGGTATTCTGGGGTCGTTGGGGAGCTTCCACGTTCTGGTATGGTTGTTCCTACCGGCCGCGTAGCGCGCACTGTAAGTCTTCTCCTATCCCCGGGAAGGTGTTGTCGGCTTCCTTTGTGACGATTTATTGCACAAGGAGTGGGCCCCCGGGGACCAGCGAGACCAAATCCAATGCACCCAACGATACGAGCAGGTCATGGGATGCGATATTGGAGGAAGTGGCCACGGATTATCGGAGGTCGATGCCTCGGTAATGTTGGTGGACACGGTTTCGCCCGGGAATGTTTTCGAGTTGTTGTTGATCCGCTGGTTGGAAGAAGGGGCCGGAGTGATGAAAAGGGGAGTCGTAATCTGTTGGATAACATCATTGCCGTCGATCATGTGACCTTTTCCTACGTGGAGGGTACGCCGGTCTTGCGGGACGTTTCGCTGTCAGTGTCGCGAGGCGCGTACGTGGCCTTGTTGGGAGCCAATGGTTCCGGGAAATCAACCCTTGCCCGGCATTTCAACGGAATTCTCCTACCCGCCACCGGTACGGTGACGGTAGATGGCATCGATACCCGCGACGACGCCAAAAAGATGGAAATCAAGCGACGCGTGGGCATGGTCTTCCAGCATCCAGACAATCAAATTGTGGCGACCACCGTGGAAGATGATGTGGCCTTTGGACTCGAAAACTTCAACATGCCTCCCGATGCGATTGCTGAACGGGTCGCGCTGGCTTTGGAGCAAACCGGCCTTTGGCCATACCGGACACGTCCTCCCCATCTTCTGTCAGGCGGGCAAAAGCAACGCTTGGCCATCGCAGGAGCCCTTGCCATGGACCAACCGGTCGTCGTGTTGGACGAGGCCACCAGTATGTTGGACGCGAGCGGAAGACGAGAAGTCCTAAGGCTTGTCCGGCAACTCAATAATCAGGGGACCACCATTATTGCGGTGACACATCACATGGACGAGGTGTTGGAAGCCGATGATGTCATCGTGCTGCATGACGGTTCCGTCGTCATGTCGGGCAGCCCCCGGGCAGTGTTCCAGCAGAACCAGCGTCTTCGGGAGCTGAATCTGGATGTTCCCCTAATTTCGCAGGTTGCCGGGCTTCTTCATGAAAAGGTTCCCGGGGTGCCAGCGGAGGCCACAGATGTCGAGGAAGTGGTGATGGCTGTTCTAGAGAGTACCCGGCCAGCGCCTCATCGGGAGCACTCATCAAGCGACCATGAAAGTCCTAGAGAGGCCCCATGCATTGTGGTTCGGGAATTGGCTCACGAGTATCTACGCGGAACACCGCTGGCACACCAGGGACTCAAACGGGCTGACTTTATCATTCATGAAGGGGAAGCGGTGGCCATTGTCGGGGCGACCGGGAGCGGGAAGTCCACTGTCATGCAGCATCTCAATGGAATCTATCGGCCGCAAGCGGGAACTGTCGTTGCCGTTGAAGTCGATCTGGGACAACCAAACGCCAACATCCCGAAGGTCCGCCGTGAGGTGGGGATGCTCTTTCAAAATCCGGAGGATCAGTTGTTCGAACAACTGGTCGGCGACGATGTGGCCTATGGCCCGATGCAACTGAAACTCCAACTCAAGGAAGTCCGGCAGCGGGTGCGCTACGGGTTGGAAATGGTCGGTCTGGACTTTGAGGCCTTTATGGACCGGCCCATTTACGCCCTGTCGGGGGGCGAGAAACGTCGTGTGGCGTTAGCTGGCGTGCTCGCCTTAAAGCCTAAGGTGTTGGTGCTAGACGAACCAACGGCTGGTTTGGATCCGGCTACCGCGCAGGATTTGTTTCGTCGGCTGCACCGTCTGAAGGCGGAGGGCGTGGCGGTGGTGTTCGTCACCCACAATCTTGAAGAAGTGCTCGATTTGGCTGATCGCGTGGTCATGATGCAGGACGCGGAAACCCAGGGAACATATGCGGTGGACGAGCTCATCAAAGAGCCAGATATCATTGCTCGCCATGGATTTGAGGTGCCTTCGATTTTGCGTCTGCAACAACAATTGAGGAAGCACGGCTATGCGGTGTCTGGGAGAACGCCTGAAGCCGTCGTCGATTCTTTGTTGAACAGCATGGATATTCTTCCCGCACGAGAAACATCAGGAGACCTCCGATGACGGAAGACTTTGAGCTCTTACGCTACATTACCATTGGGCAGTATTTGCCCGGCCATTCCATCGCGCACCGTCTGGATCCGGCGGTAAAGCTTTTCAGCGCTATCATTCTGATTCTTACCATTGCCTTTCTCAGCAACTACTTGGCTAATGCATTAGCCTTCGCGATTGTGTTGGGACTGGTGGCTCTCTCGGGGGTTCCCATTGGGTATTCCCTGTCAGGCCTTCGCCCGGCCCTCTGGTTCATCATCGCCCTGTTGCTGCTTGAACTTCTATTTTCACCTGTGAAAGGCACGGTGTTATGGCACTATGCGGTCTTGCATGTGAGCACGTACTCTCTGCGCTTGACCGTGACATCTTTGCTGAGATTGATTGACTTCATTCTGTTAATCAGTGTCTTTACATTGACGACACGAACTAACGACGTGACTCGGGCGATGGAAAGAATTTCTTCACCCTTGCAGTATTTGAAAGTTCCCACCCGCGAACTGGCTCTCATCATGACCATTGCGCTTCGGTTTGTTCCGACGTTTGCCCTGGAAATGGAGCGCATCATGAAAGCCCAGGCCTCGCGCGGTGGCGGGTTGACCCAGGCACCCAAATGGAACATCGTGGCGCAGGCTCGAGCTCGATTGCCGCTCATCATCCCGCTATTTCTCATCGCACTTCGCAGAGCTGAAGACTTGGTCATAGCCATGGAGTCGCGTGGGTACGTACCCAATCAGGAACGAACCGCCTATCGTCAGTACCACTTGGTGCTCCGCGACTGGGTGGCACTCGGCATCGCGGTTGTTCTATGCGTCGGGTTGATTGTCGTTTAAGAGAACAGGCGTCGTCACAAGTCATGAGGAAAGGACGAAATCGATGAAGTTGACAACAAAGAAGATTGTGGTCGCAGCCGTATTGGCAGCCATTTCGATTCTTCTTGGCGTAACACGGCTGGGATACATTCCCGTGCCGAACGTAGCTGGGAATGCCACGATTATGGGTGTTCCGGTCTATATTGGAGCGGTCTTGGAGGGATGGCCGGTGGGTGTCATCTTGGGGTTTATCTTCGGCTTGTCCTCCTTCCTTGGCGCCACGGTTCCGATGTTTAAAGATCCGCTGGTGTCGATTCTTCCCCGACTCCTCATCGGTATTACCCCATACCTGGCGTATATCGCCGTGCGCAAAAAGAACGAAATTATGGCTTATGGACTCGCAGGGCTGGTGGGCTCGCTATCCAATACTGTGTTCGTGGTCGGAGCCATTATTCTCCGCGGTTACTACACCTTTCACCAGATGCTCACGGTGATTCCCCAAGCCATCGCCGAGGCCATCTTGTCGGTCATTTTGACAGTCGCTGTCTGCGCGGCGTGGAACCGGGTGCAATTAGGCAGCGGGAAATCCAAAATCTCGAGTGTCAGCGACTAAACCAAGCGAGGCCCGGTCCGCCGGGCCTCAGATTTAGAGGAGGATTCGATGGAGGCATCTCTTCAGTCGCGTTTGATGTCACGGATTCGGACGGAGGAAATTGTCGAGAAGCTGGCGGAGCTCGTAGAGACCCCCAGTGTTGTGGAAGATGGACAGACGGAGTCGCAGGTGATGGAGCGGGTGGCCGCTTGGTGCAAGGCCGATGGCTTGGCGTTCCGAACGTGGGAGGTCTCGCCCGGGCGCCCAAATCTGGAGATTGAATGGAAGGGTTCGGCTCCCGGCCCCATTTTGTTGTTTGAAGCCCATTCCGATACGGTGACCGCCGGTGATTTAAGTCACTGGACGCGGCCTGCCTTTCAACTGACCCAAGAGGACGATCGCTTGTATGGCCGGGGAACAGCGGACACCAAAGGCAATTTGGTAGCGGCATACATCGGCTTGCGAGAGTTTGTTCGGCTCACCGACGGAGCGTTTGCTGGGACTCTTCGGTTGCTGGTGCCCGTCGATGAGGAAGGGATGATGAGCGGAATCCGGGAATACATTGCTTCTGGTCGAGCGCACGATGTGGAGGCGGCCGTTTGTTGCGAACCCGAAGATGCCCAAGTTTGCATCCGTCAGAAGGGTGCACTTCGCTTGCGGGTTGAAATCTGTGGGAAGATGGCTCATGGCGCGATGCCGCTGACAGGGAACAATCCCTTGCCGGTGGCTGCCCGCTTTATCGAGGCGATGGCCGAGGAAGAACGGTATCAGCAAGAGAGTGTCGGGTTTGATTCATTGCTGGGTTGGCCCAGCATTACGCCCACACAGATTCAAGCGCCGCTGTCCGGGGTGGGAGGATTTAATGTGGTCCCCGATGCCGTGGCCATTAGCCTCGACATCCGGACCATCGTGGGACAATCGCATGAAAAGCTTATCGCCCGTATTCAAGAGCGGCTGAACTCCGTAATCGAGGAAGCCAATCACAGCGTGCGGATGGGACGCGTGAAAGCGCTCCGCGATCGATTGGAAGAGCCGATTGATGCCGGATTGTACCGCGCATCACTGATACTGGTAGATGATCGGCCGGTGACCGATACGCCAAAAGACCATGCTGTTGTGCGGGCAGTGGCGGCGGCTGTAGCGGAGCGCTTAAACGCGGCGGCCGTCTTCAGCGGGGTGCCGGGGGCAACCGACGGAACCTGGCTGTGGGATGCTGGCATTCCTATTGTGACAACCGGGGCTGGCAACCGGTTTGTCCCGCACCAAGCCGATGAATGGGTCAGTCTCGCGCAATTGCGGGATGCCACCGTGATCTTCGCTGATTCAGCCTATCGATTTTTCACGGATAGTCACACGGGGAGGCGATCGTAATGGAATTTGATGGTCAAGTAGCGGTTGTTACAGGTGGGGCGTCTGGCATTGGCCGGGCCACGGCCGAGCGTTTGGCAGAATTGGGCGCGGCGGTTGTGGTCGCGGATATCGAGATGCGGGGTGCCGAATCCGTTGCACGATCGATTCAAGAGAGTGGGGGGAAAGCTATCGCGATAGGGTTGGATGTGCGAAGAAAAGAGGACAATGTTTCGCTGGTCGAACGGACGGTTTCACACTATGGAAAACTGGACATCGCTTTTGCTAATGCCGGGATACCGCAAGCGGCGACACCGCTCGAGGCGGTTGACGGCAACGACATCGAGCGTCTTTTGGATATCAATATCAGAGGGGTCGTGTATCTGGCCCAAGCAGCAGCCCCGGTATTTAAATCCCAGAAAGCTGGCGTCTTCGTGGCGACCGCATCAACAGCCGGGGTGCGTCCGCGTCCGGGCATTCAAGTCTATTCGGCGACCAAGGGCGCAGTCATTGCGTTCGTTCGGGCCTTAGCGTTGGAATGGGCACCTTATGGCGTCCGGGCGTGCGCTGTGTCGCCGGTGGCGACCGATACGCCCATGCTGCCGAAGTTTCAAGCGGCAGCCGGGAGCACCACCGACAATCCGGACGACATACTGGAAGCTTTTCGGAAGACGGTGCCATTAGGGCGCTTGGCCCAGCCTGGCGATATTGCCGAGGCCGTGTGCTTCTTGGCATCTGATAGGGCGCGGATGCTCACGGGAACGATTCTCGACGTGGATGGAGGAAGGAATCTGTGAACGTTGAGGATGCGTTGACTGTGTTGCCCGGAATACTCGCGATTCCGGGCGTTGGGGTAGGGAGTGTCACCCGTCGGGATCTCAAGACCGGCACGACCGTGGTCGTTTTGCCCTCCGGTGCCCGTGGGTCGGTGGATGTGGGTGGCGGTGCTCCAGCGACCCGGGAGACCCCCGTGCTGGAACCGACCAATACCATTCCCGGGCCTGATGCGGTGGTGCTGACGGGGGGCAGTGCTATCGGACTCCGTTCCGCTGATGGCGTGGTCGAAGTGCTGCAACAACTCAACCGCGGCGTCGAGGTGGGACCCGTCCGCATTCCTATCGTGGTAGCCGCGGCTATTTTTGACATGGGCGTGGGACGACCTGAGGCGCCCACCGTGGACGATGGAAAGGCGGCCGCCATGGAGGCCAACTCCGGCAACCAAACGGTGGTTGAGGGACGGCATGGAGCGGGAACCGGCGCCACCGTGGGGAAGATTCTGGGTCCGTCCTTGGCGATGCCGGGAGGCCAAGGTGCCGTCACCCTTACTACCCAAGACGGGCTGATTGTGGGAGCGGTCGTGGTTGTCAACGCCGTGGGGAGCGTTGTCGATGAGGTGGGAACGATACTGGCTGGACCGCGGACCGGGGAGAGACCGGAGAGCACCCTGGCCTTGCTGGCTTATCCTCGTCCGGCACTGGGTGCCGGGGGTGCCACCTCGATTGGGCTTGTGGTGACCAATGCGGGGTTTTCCAAGGCTGAGCTCGGCCGGGTCGCGCGGATGAGCCATGATGGCTTGGCGCGGGCGATAGAGCCGGTCCATACGCCATGGGATGGCGACACCTTATTCGCCGTGTCAGTCGGTGAGCGGGCCGACGATGTGGGGCGCGTTGGCGCCTTAGCGGCCTATGCTGTGGCGCTGGCTGTCCGGCGGGCTGTCCGCGTGTCGATGGCGGAGGAGGAAAGAGAACAATGACGCGTTACAACCACTTTATTGGGGGAGATTGGGTGGCGCCGGCCACGAAAACCTGGTTTGAGGCGATTGACCCGTCGAACGGCCAAGCTTTTGCAGAATTGCCGCGCGGATCGACTCCGGACGTCGACGCGGGCGTGTTGGCCGCCCGCGCTGCATTTCCCGCCTGGGCAGCGCGCGATGCCCTGGAACGGGGACGAATTTTGTCCCGCATCGCCCAACGAATTACGCGCGAAGCGGACAACTTGACGCACATCGAGTCGATCGATACCGGAAAGCCCTTGTCCCAGGCACGGGCCGATGTGTTGGTTGCCGCCCGTTACTTTGAATTCTACGCAGGCGCGGTTGACAAGTTCGGCGGAGAAACGATTCCCGTTCCCGGGCCCTTCCTCAATTACACTCTTCGGGAGCCCCTGGGCGTCGTTGCCCATATTATCCCGTGGAACTACCCGCTTCAGATTGGCTCCCGTGCGATCGCCGCACCGTTGGCGGTGGGCAACACGGTGGTGCTTAAACCCGCGGAAGAAGCGTCCGTATCCCTGTTCACCTTGGCCCGGATCTGTGCGGAAGAGGGAGTGCCACCTGGCGTCGTTAATGTCATTGCAGGGATCGGGGAAGAGGCGGGGGCGCCGCTTGCGGCCCATCCCGGCATTAATCACGTCACCTTCACGGGGTCCCTCGAAGTTGGCCGTCGGGTGGCTCAAGCTGCGGCCGCTAATGTTGTGCCGGTGACCATGGAACTGGGAGGGAAGTCTCCCCACATAGTTTTTTCGTCCGCCGATCTCGACCGCGCGGTTCCCATCATTCTCCGGTCCTTCATTCAAAACGCAGGACAAACCTGCTCTGCTGGATCGCGAATCCTGGTTGACAACCGAATCAAGCGCGAGTTGGTCGAACGTTTGACGGAGGAAGTGGGGCGGCTGTCGATTGGACCAGGTCCGTCTGATCCCGATCTCGGGCCGCTGATTTCGGAGCGCCAAAAGGAGCGGGTCCAACATTACATCCAATTGGCGCGTCAACGGGGGGCAACCATTCGGGAAGGATTACTGGGGACCGAGAGTCAAGGATTTTTTGTCGCGGCGACGCTTCTCGATGGTGTGCTCCCGGACAATCCCGTGTTTCATGAGGAGATCTTTGGTCCTGTGGCCTCCATAACCGGATTTTCCAGCGAATCCGAAGCGGTGGAGCTGGCTAATGCCACGGAATATGGATTGGTGTCCGCTGTATGGACGAAGGACGTTGCTCAGGCTCACCGAGTGGCAACCAAGGTTCAGACAGGCCAAGTGTTCATTAACAGTTATGGTGCAGGGGGTGGAGTAGAAATGCCATTCGGAGGCTACCGCCATAGCGGATACGGACGGGAAAAGGGGATGGAGGCCTTATACCATTACACCCAAGTGAAGAATGTGGCCGTATTCATGGACGGGCAAGAGGACTAACGGGGAGTCGGCAGTTGACTGTGGCGTCGTCGCCCATCAAGGCGGGCGGGGACGGACTAGTATTTATTAGTTCTTGTGGATGGGGGGCGCTCCGCAGCATATGCTGTACACGAAGGGACCTGCATATCCTCTCCGTTCTGGTTTGCACTGGCCAAACGTTCGGGCCTCTTTGTACGCGGGCATGACGAAGAACCAATAATAGCCGACCCGAAACCGTGAACGTAAGATGTTCGGTCGGCGAGCGACTAACACTTGCCCAGATCCTCGATCCATATGGGGTTCCGCCTGGTGAGACAAATGGCCATTTCCGTGGCTGAATCAGGATTGTGCTGCAATAATGGGAAAAGAAGCACAGTTCTGAGAGGAGTGTTCTCGCCATGAGTGTGGCCCCAGCAGAATCATCAGGCATGATTGCTGCACGGATTAATCGCCTCCCCATCACCCGTGTCCACACAAAACTCATTGTGCTGTTGTCTCTGGTTTTTCTCTTTGAGCTTGGCGACCTGAATACCTTTGGCTATGCGGCCCCGGGGCTCATCAAGTATTGGCATCTTACGGTGGGAACCATTGGGGTCATTACCTCCGCATCGTTTCTTGGAATGTTCTTAGGTGCGTGGCTGGGAGGTTGGTTCTCAGACATGGTGGGGCGCCGCAAGGCGCTAATTTGGGCAACGGTGTTCTACTCCTTCTTTTCCTTGTTGAATGCGGCCATGACCAGCGCTGCTGGCCTTGAAATTGTCCGCATGTTGACTGGTGTGGGGATGGAGGGGATGACCGTCATTGGCCTTACCTACATCGGCGAAATGTTCCCTAAGGATGTCCGCGGGCGATACCAGTCGCTGATCTTGGCCATTGGCCTTTTAGGGATTCCCATGATGGCGTGGTTTGCGCGGCTAGTCGTGCCCATGGGCCCGAACGGATGGCGATGGGTGTTTGTGTTAGGGGCGGTGGGATTGGTTGTCGCCATCTTCGTCGCTCGGGATTTTCCCGAGTCGCCACGCTGGCTTGAGATTCGAGGGCGCAGTGGTGAGGCAGAAACCATTCTGACACACTTGGAGCAGGCCATCGAAAGATATACGGGTAACGCACTGGCACTTCCCCAAGAACCGGAGCCCGTCGAACTGACCGTCCACGTGAGAGTAGGCGAGCTATTTGGCCGGGATCTGCGCAAGCGTACCATTGTGCTGTCTCTCGCATGGATCGCTGGGATTCTCGGGTTCTATGGCTTTGTCGCGTGGGTCCCAACGTTGTTGGTAGAGCACGGGTATTCGGTAATTCAGAGTCTGACCTATTCTTCCATCATTAGTCTTGGGGCCGTCCCAGGAGCATTGTTGGCTTGGCCGATTACAGACAGGGTGGGGCGCAAGACGGGGCTTCTAATTTTAGACAGCATCGTGGCTCTGTTTGTCATTCTCTACGGGCTGGCTTTTAATGTGGCAGCGGTTCTCATCTTCGGATTTCTGTGTGCGGCATTGTTGCAGACGCAAACCGCGTTACTTTATACTTACACACCCGAAATTTTCCCCACGCGGGTTCGGTCAACGGGTGCGGGATTTACCGACGGTCTCGGCCGGCTGAGCAATGTGGCCGGAGGCGTTTTGGTAGCAGCCATTTTTTCCGCCTTCGGGTATCTCTCGGTGTTTCTCTACGTGGCAGCGGCTTTCCTCATAGAAGGACTACTAATCGGGATCTTTGGCGAGAAAACGGCAAGGCGATCTTTGGAGCGCATCGCCAAGTAAGGAGGGACCTATGTCCGACGAAACACGACAACTGGCACAGTATGGAGCCAAAACCAGTCAAAATCTCTGGAAATATCCTGGGGCTCGTGAGATGGCTGAGGAAGCGGTGCTGGATTGGGTGGCGTGCACCATCGCGGGAGCGCCCGATATCCGAATTGCCCCCTTGTTCCGTATGGCGAAGCCAAGGACGTCGGGAAACGCATGGATTGCCGGGCATGGTGATCGGGGGCACCCCTTGGACGCCGCGTTTTTGAATGGAGCCAGTTCCCATGTGTTGGAGTTGGACGATATCGAGCGCACCGCCTATATCCACCCCGGGGTGGCTACGGTGGCCGCAGCCATGGCATTAGCCGATGACGACCCAGCGTTGGATACCGACACTTTTCTCCGAGCGGTGGTGGTGGGATACGAGGTTGCCATCCGGGTCGGCCGTTCGGTCAATCCCAGCCATTACGAGATGTGGCATACGACGGGCACGGCCGGATCCCTGGGCGCTGCCGCCGCGGCTTCGGTGATTCTGGACCTTAACGAGGAGGAGACGACCTGGGCGCTGGGCAACGCCGGCACCGAGGCGGCTGGTCTCTGGCAATTCAATGCTGATGGGGCACTCACCAAGCCGTATCACGTGGGCATGGCCGCTCTTCATGGCGTAATGGCGGCACTGGCCGCCCGGGAGGGATTTAGCGGTGCCCATCGCATCCTAGAAGGGGAGCAGGGAATGCTCCGGGCCATGTCGCGCGAGCCGAAGCCTGCGCTCTTGACGGAGGGCTTGGGTGATACGCCCCCGGCCATATTGGGCATCTCACGAAAACGATGGGCGTCTTGCCGATTTACTCATCCGTCCATCGATGCAGTCATGGCTTTGCGCGATCCGGGGAGGTCCCACGAGGTCGAGTCGGTGCTGCTTAGGACGTTCAACACGGCCATCCGGGTGGCGGGTCATCCGAACCCCAAGACGCCACAGGAAGCCAAATTTAGCATGCGTTATTGCTCCGCGTTGGCGTGGGTTAGCGGAGATGTGGGAATACACTCCTTTGCCTCGATTCCGATAAACGGCGAGGTTCAGGACTTTTTCGAAAAAATTCACGTGGAGGAAAGCACCCATTACAACGCCCTAATGCCCGAGAAAATGCCCGGAGCGGTGACGATTACTTGGCGGGACGGTTCGGTCAGTGAAACAGAGGTATTGAACCCCGAAGGAGATCCGGAAAATCCCATTGTCGGCAAAAAGCTTGATGCCAAGGTGCACTCGATGCTCCGAGGCATGCTGGCTGATAGTCAAATTCAAGGAGCCATAGCCGCAGCGAGGAGAAGCCAGGAGACGGCCCGTTATCGGGAGTGGATATCTCATTTAAGATTGGGGGCGAACGTTCAATGAGTGTCAACGAGGAGGAGGCACGCATTATTCTTGGTGCATCGCGTGTGATTGCTCAAGACATCACCGTGATTGACCGCGTGGTCGAAATCCTCGACTGTCTCGAACAGCACACCCTATTGTCGCTGACAGAAATTGTTCGGGTGACGGGTATTCCCAAGCCAACCTGCCACCGCCTACTGCAATCCATGCTATACCACCATATGGTGCGCCGCGAAGGGCGGCTTTACGGAATCGGCAGCCGTCTCTTTGCCTATGTCTACAGTCAGCTTATGAATGAGCCGTTGGAGCATGTGTCCCGTCCCGTGCTGAAGGAACTCCGCGACGCCACAGGGCTCACGACGATTCTTTGCGTCCGACAGGGCGCTTTTCGAGTGGTGGTAGGCCTGGAGGAGGCCGACCAAGGTGAACGCCGTTTCG
The DNA here is from genome assembly GCF_012933365.1 of Sulfobacillus harzensis. Classification (GTDB taxonomy): domain Bacteria; phylum Bacillota; class Sulfobacillia; order Sulfobacillales; family Sulfobacillaceae; genus Sulfobacillus_B; species Sulfobacillus_B harzensis. Next base: position 15,391 of record NZ_JABBVZ010000060.1, read on the forward strand.
TCGGCATCGGCCAGGTGGCGGTCATCTATGCGGGAGCGCCAAGCAAAGTGCTGTTGGCGTGGGAATCGAAGGCGCAACGCGACGCAATCTTGTCCGACATCCACATTCGCAAGCTAACACCCCACACCATTGCCAACCGTGCGGATCTTGAACGCGAATGCGCCCGCATCCGTCGAATGGGATGGGCTTTGTCTGTCGCTGAGCGGGAACCCACCGCCTTTTCCGTTAGCGTGCCGGTGGCGGACGCGGGCGGCCGTGTGGCGGCCTCACTTACGGTGACCGGGCCGATCACATCGTTCGCAAGGGCAAAAGTACCTCAATGGGTGATTCCGCTGGCCTCAAGCGGACGTCAGCTTTCACGGGCACTGGGTTACGAGGGGGCTTATCCCCTCCGCGATTTTGAAGGAGGCGAACGATCATGAAGGTTTATATCACTGATGTGGGACCGCGCGATGGATTCCAAATTGAACCGGCTCCAGTCTCAACGGCGATAAAGGTCGAGACGATTAACCGACTAGCGGAAGCCGGGGTTCCCAGCATTGAAAGCACGTCGTTTGTCCATCCTCGTTACGTTCCGCAGATGGCTGACGCTGAAGAAGTGATGGCCACCATCAGGCGACAAGATTCTACCCAATACGCGGTGTTGGTTCCTAATCTTCGGGGCGCTGAACGCGCATTAAAAACCCGGCCGGATCAGCTCAATCTCGTGGTTTCGGCGAGCGAAAGCCACAACCGTGCTAATTTGAAACGTTCGACCTTCGAAACTTTGGCCGGATTCCAACCGGTTGTGGAACTTGCGCAGAAACATGGGGTCCGCGTGATTGGCGGTATCGCGACATCATTTGGGTGTCCCTTTGAAGGGGGCGTGCCGGCGGAACGAGTACTCGACGTGATAGCCCGCTATTTAAGCCTTGGAGTCAGTGGGGTGGTCATGGCTGATACCACGGGAATGGCGAATCCGCAACAGGTTAGGCGACTGGTGAGCACGGTCCGGGAGCGTCATCCAGACTTGGAAATACACCTTCATTTTCATAACACCCGGGGCATGGGACTGGCTAACGTTTATGCCGCCTACTTGGAGGGCGTGAACCACTTTGATGCATCCATTGGTGGCATTGGCGGATGCCCCTTTGCACCGGGAGCTACGGGGAACATCGACACCGTCGATACCGTGCACATGTTTCACGAAATGGGCGTCGAAACCGGGATCGATTTGGATGCCCTCATCGTCCTTGCCCAGGATTTGCAAACAGAGCTAGGCCACGATCTTCCGAGCCAAGTGATGCGGGCCGGAAAGACGAGTGACTTGCATCCGTTACCAGCCGACATTTAAGACAGGGGGAGTTGTTATGGGAATTCTTTTGCAAGAAAGAGCCGACGAGGGGATCGTCCTGCTCACACTTAATCGTCCCGACGTCATGAACGCGTTTAACACGGAACTCGGCATGGTGATGAATCAGGTCCTTGATGAGCTTATCGAGGATAAAACCGTCCGCGTTCTTGTGATTACCGGCGCCGGTCGGGCATTCAGCGCCGGTGGGGATCTTAAAGAGCGAAATGGTATGACGCCGGAGCAATGGGCCCGCCAACATCGACTGTTCGAAGAGGTCCACCGCAAGTTAAGGGTCTGCCCCAAACCCGTCATTGCTGCAGTGAATGGCTATGCCCTAGGGGGTGGATTTGAAATGGCCATAAGCGGTGACTTTTGCTATGCGTCTAGGAATGCCCGATTCGGGTTTCCCGAGGTAACCCGCGGCATTATTCCCGGTGTGGGGGGGACTCAGACGGTTGGACGTTTCGCCCCACGGGGAATCGCTCTGGAGCTTCTCATGACGGGACGCCACATTTCCGCGGAGGAAGCGCGCGACTACGGGTTCGTGAACCGTGTCACCCAGCCGGAGGAATTGTTATCGGCCGTGATGGAAACCGCAAGCCTCATCGCCCGTAATTCGCCCCTTGCCGTACGAATGGCCAAAAAAGCCTACCGCATAGGGATCGACATGCCAGTTGAGGAAGGCGTGGAGATGTCGCTGGAATGCTACAACCGGACCATTGTCCACCCGGACCGTGAAGAGGGCGTGCGCGCCTTTAACGAGCGCCGGGCTCCAAAGTTCCTTGATATCTACTAGGGAGGCCTCATCATGAATCAGCAAGAATCTCAAGTCGATGAAATTCGCCGCGCTGTCCGGCAACTGTGCGCTCAGTTTCCGGAAGAGTACTGGAGGGATTTAGATGAACGGCATGCCTATCCCGAAGAATTCATCCGGACCTTAACCCGTGATGGATGGCTCTCCATTTTAATTCCGGAGGAATACGACGGTAGTGGTCTCGGCATACTTGAAGCCGCCGTTGTTCTTGAGGAGATCAATCGTTCGGGCGGAAATGCGGCGCCGGGCCACGCGCAAATGTATACCATGGGTGCGATTTTGCGGCACGGATCTCCGGAGCAGAAGCAGCGGTGGCTTCCTGGTATAGCCAGCGGTGATGTGCGGCTGCAGGCATTTGGCATTACGGAGCCGACTGCTGGGTCAGACACTACGAACATTTCGACATTTGCTGAGCGTCAGGGGGATTATTATCACGTACGCGGCCAAAAGATTTTTATCTCACGCGTCCAGCATTCCGATTTGATGCTATTGATTACCCGTACGACCCCGCGAGATAAGGTTCTCAAGAAAACCGATGGCTTAACTCTGATGGTGATGGATCTTCGAGAACAGGGGGATCGGGTCAGGGTCAAACCGATTCGCACCATGATCAACCACGAGACTAATGAGGTCTTTTTCGACGATGCCTTGGTTCCGGTCGAGAACCGCATCGGCGAAGAAGGCAAAGGCTTTCGCTATTTGTTGAGCGGCGTCAATGCGGAGCGAATTCTGGTGGGGTCTGAGTGTCTTGGAGACGGGCAGTACTTCGTGGATAAGGCGGTCGAGTATGCCGGATCACGGCACGTGTTTGGCCGACCCATCGGCCAGAACCAAGGGGTGCAGTTTCCCATTGCTCAAGCCTATATGGATCTGCAGGCTGCCATCCTTATGCGAAACCAGGCTGCCGCATTATTTACCCAAGGACAGGAATGCGGCGCCGAGGCCAATATGACCAAATATTTAGCGTCGGAAGCTTCGTGGAAGGCGGCTAATGCGGCCATGATGACGTTTGGAGGTTATGGAATCGCAGTCGATTACCATATTGAACGGAAGTTCCGGGAAGCGCGACTACCGTTGGTCGCCCCCATCTCCAACAACTTGGTGTTGAGCTATGTAGCCCAGCACGTGTTGGGAATGCCACGGTCGTATTAAGAAGGAGGGGCATGATGACTGACAAACGACCTCCGCTTTCGGGCATGCGGGTGATAACGGTGTCTCAATATGGGGCCGGTCCATATGCCACCCAACTTCTTGGTGATTTAGGTGCTGACGTAATAAAGATTGAGAATCCCCTTGACGGCGGAGATGTGGGGCGCCGTGTACCACCCCTTTTCACAGATGGGGAAAATAGTTTGTTCTTCGAGGCCCACAACCGGGGAAAGAAGTCGGTGACACTCAACCTCGCCTCAGAACAAGGACAAATAACCCTACGGGCGCTGGCCTCGCAGAGTGACGTTGTTTTTAACAATCTCCGGGGTGATGTTGGCGACAAATTGGGGCTAACGTATCGACATCTCAAAGAGGTCAATCCGGCAATTGTCTGCGTGACGCTCTCCGCTTATGGAACACGCGGGGAGGAGGCTACACGTCCCGGGTATGACTATCTCTTTCAAGCCAAGGCTGGATGGATGGCCTTGACCGGCGGTCCCGAGATGTACCCGTTGAAGTCCGGGTTATCGCTAGTCGACTTGACAGCCGCGCTATTCGCGGCCTTAGCGACTGTATCCGCTTATCATCAGGCTCAGGCCACCGGATGCGGGGGCGATGTGGAAACGTCACTCTACGATACGGCGCTTTCTCTACTAGGGTACATCGGAACATGGAACATGAGCCGTGGCTGGTCTCCCGAACGCCTCGCACACTCCGCGCACCCCTCGGTGGTTCCATTCCAAGAATTCGAGACCGCCGACGGGCACATCGTGATTGCTTGCGTCAAAGATAAATTCTTTCGCGATCTATGCGAGGCAATGGAGATGTCGGAATTGGCGCATGACTTTCCGACGATGAAGAGTCGCCAAGAAAATCGACACACGGTAATCTCGTCGCTCGCCGAGCGGTTCCGAAAGGAGACAACTTACGTCTGGCTTCAGAAGCTTCAGGGTCGGGTCCCTTGTGAACCGGTTAACTCCGTATCAGAGGCGTTACAAGGCGGGGCGGTTCCTGCCAAGCGTGGGCTGGTTGCGGAGTATGAGCATCCAACGCTGGGGACCGTACGTAGCCTAACGGCGCCAATACGGGGATGGTGGGAGACGCCGACGTTGCATCAACGTGGCCCGTTTTTGGGGGAGCACACGGACGAAGTTCTTCGCCTGGTTGGCAGTGAGCGGGAGCGTATGGGTGACAACAAGGATAAATGAAGGCGGGGGATGAAACGGTGAACTGGCCATTAAAGGGCACAATGGTTTTGGATCTGACGCAGAATGTGGCTGGTCCCTATGCGGGCGTCATTTTGGCTGAGTTAGGAGCGGACGTGATGAAGATTGAGCCGCCCGGGGGTGATGCCACCCGCCAATGGGGTCCGCCCTTCTGGGGTGGATATGGTGCCAGCTACCTGGCCTTGAATCGGAACAAGCGGGGAGTGCGCTGCGATTTAAAAACGGAGGCGGGACAGAACCAAATTCGGGCGATGTTAAATAATGCCGATGTCATCTTGGTGAGTGCGAGGCCCGGCGCGATGGAGAGACTAGGGCTTGGCTGGGATGACCTTCATCGCACATACCCACGCCTGATTTATGCGGAAGTTACTGCGTTCGGACATGCCGGCCCACTCCAGAACGAGCCAGGTTATGATCCCTTAATGCAAGCTTTGACCGGGATTATGAGTGTGAATAGTCGTCCCGGAGAAGAACCGTCCCGGGTGGGCGTTTCCGTGATTGACATGGGATGTGCCCAATGGATTGCCATTGGGGTGTTGGCAGCCCTTCGCATGCGTGATGAGACTGGCGAAGGCCATCGCGTGACGGGGTCATTGTTTGAGACAGCAATCGCGTGGATGACGTATCACCTGACCTCGTATTGGGCCTCCGGGGAGTCGCCTCATGGGTGGGGATCGGGAACAGCGAGCATTTCGCCCTACCAAGCCTACCCAACATCTGATGGATGGCTGGTAATTGCAGCGGGAAACGACCGTCTTTTCGGGATTCTCTCCAAGAACTTAGGTCACCCGGAGTGGCCCAGCGACGCACGGTTTGCCACCAATGCCGACAGGGTAAGAAACCGAGTCGAATTAAATGACGGAATCTCTAAGGTAACACGAACCCAAACCACAGATTATTGGCAAGATCGACTCAAGGGGGCGGGAATTCCTGTTTCCCGGGTCAGCACTACGGCGGATGTTGCTCATAGTACGCAATTGGAGGAGGTCGGCATCGTCCAGTCTCTTTGTCATCCAACCATTGGCAACGCGTTTAAGTCAGTAGGATTGCCCTTGGTGATAGACGGAGATCGGCCTTCATTGGTGCGTGTTCCACCCCTCTAATTCTGCAGCGGCGGACTCGTGACGTTATCATGGAGTTCTGCCCTGCCAAAACCTAGACGTTGGGAACTCGCGCTACCCGGGGCGGACGGCTTGGTGGGGGAGGACGACGTCGGCGGGAATGAGAATCTTGTGTTGGCCTTAACCGAAAACTTGACTGGCCCGGACCGTCTTTCCACGTGAGCCTCGGTCAATTTCGTGCTGGGGATGCCCGGCGTTTGCACAAACACGAGGGTATTCCCGGGTCCGAATCTCGACGCAGGGTCGGTGGCACGACCGGGCCTGTTTCCTTGTCTGAATAGGGGGGAAGGAGCGTTTAATCGGCTAAGTCGAGGAAAACTAAGCTGGGCCGAGACGTTGCGTGCAAAAACGCGAGATTCGAACAAGGTTAGCCTTAACTCATCTGACGTTTCGCGGTATTCTTTATAAACAGCCAATGGCTGGAAGTTTGGCCGTAGGTTCTTTCCTCTCCGAATGAAGTCCTCAAGGAGGCAGATCTAATGACAACTTCACGTGCCGCGCTTCAGATGGGCGCGTTGGCCACCGGCCTAGCGGTGGTCCTAGGAGCTTTTTCAAAAATTGACCCGGACGGCTCCGCGGACGGGTGTCAAAATTCGCTGGGGTGGGCGGCCATTT
>NZ_JABBVZ010000061.1 GCF_012933365.1 Sulfobacillus harzensis
ACGGTCGCAGAGGTCCCGGGATTTCACAAAAATCAATGAGAACAACAGGTTTCACACAAAAAACTAAGGTAGGAGGAACTATCCCAGTTGGACGAACGTCGCAGCGTGAGCTAGGGTCCCCCGAGCGGCTGGCAACGGATTCATGAATCCGCATGATGGAGGACGGCGCGGGCGACGCGTTTCCCACCGCTGGGTTCATCCAGTGCACATGTTGTGCCTCGCCTGGGCACTGAGCCGCCGCCATCGCATCGTGTCGTACATGGTCCTGAGGGTCGATAGGCTCATTCGGTACCTGGTGGACGTCTGGGCGGCATGGTAGCGTTGCTTAGGAAAAAAGCGTACCCAACGGTACTTATTGAGGCTAAATTGGGATGTTCTGCGCTTTCTCGGCTCTCCAGAGCGAATGGAGTATGTTCATCCGTCATCAGCATGTTACGTTATGCCTAGCGTCCGCCTAGGATTTTCTTATCACCAGAGGGGCGGTTCGTGTGCACGCCCATGTTTCGGTTGCCTTTTTGTGATAGCGGTCACCGTATGGCCGCGGCTTCGGTGAGACGATACTTATTAAGCATCTAACGCCTCATTGAAGGTTGTTGCCACCGGGAGAGAGAACCCTGGGAGGCGGATGGGTTATGTGCAAGAGTCTCGCGCCGGAGAGGGCCGCGTGGACGACACGCTACGGCCAACTGTACAGGCAATTGACGGCGGTTTTAAATCCGGAACAAATTAAGATCCATGAACCGATGCGTGTCCACACCTATTCCCGGATCGGAGGACCAGCGGACATTGCGGTATTTCCTCGGGACTACCACGAGGTCAAGGAGGCGCTCGCCTTAGCCAACCGATTCGGTGTACCACACTGGATTGTCGGGAATGGCTCCAATCTTCTAGTGCGCGACGGGGGCGTATCTGGTATGGCTATTATCCTTACGGGTTTGACTGGAGTGGAACGCCGGGATGACCTTCTGGTCGCTCGGGCGGGGGTGCCAGTCATAGCCCTCGCGCGAATAGCACTCAAGGAGCAACTCAGTGGTCTTGAATTCGCCTCCGGGATCCCAGGGAGTGTCGGAGGGGCCGTCCGTATGAATGCGGGGGCTTACGGCGGACAAATGTCGGACATCTTGGAATCCGCCGTGGTCTTGACCATGCAGGGCGACGTATCACAGGTCACCAAAGGTCAATTGGGACTTGTGTATCGCGATAGTGCCATTGAGGCTAATGATTGGGTGGTATTGGAGGGCGCCTTTCGGCTCCGTCCGGGAGACCACCGGGCCATCCAGGACTGCATGGATGATTTGGGACGGAAGCGGCGTACCAAACAGCCACTAGAATATCCCTCCTGCGGCAGTGTGTTCAAACGTCCACCGGGCGATTACGCCGGACGTTTGATTCAAGCGTCCGGCCTGCAAGGAATGCGGATCGGTGGCGCTCAGGTGTCCACCAAGCACGCGGGTTTTATCGTGAATGTCGGTCATGCCAGTTGTTCCGACTATGTTGACCTGATTCGCCATGTACAGGCTGTCGTCAAGCGGGAGCAGGGCGTAGAATTGGAGCTGGAAGTGAAAATCGTCGGGGACGATTAAGCGGCTTGACTCGGGACAATGAGATATGGGACTCGATAATGCTGTCTCGCCACGATGCCGCAGGCACAAGTCGTGCCACCTCATCCACCCTACTGTGCTGGTCCATTTCGACACGCCGGTGGGCGCCCAACCCATATTCGAAACGGATTTGCTGTCTTTCGGAATATCTTACGGGTGTGCTTTCCTATAACGGACCGCCGAAGGCTCCTACGCCCGATGTCAAGGAACCGCCCGAAGCGACCCATGACTACGCCAGGGCTCGAAACGCCTAAGGAACGCACACCCATGTACTCCGTCGCATTGGTCTCTCCCCATCGGCCGTCGCGTGCGACGCAGGTCCGCCATCATGACGGACCTTAACATGCGCTTTGCGAGGAGCGCCCCCCACAGGCAACGGATGAGGGTTCTGTGGGGGAAACATCCTGGATGCCCTCTAGGACGCGTGCGGCCCGGGGCTCCTTACGACACGCGAGAGCGACCAACTGCCTGATTCTATGATTGCGGCGCTTCCAACAGCTCGGCAAGATCCTTGACAGGCATTGAGCCGGATTCCTCAGAGACGCCATCCGTTAACATAATGAGGCAGTAGGGACAACCGGTGATTAGCTGATCGGCGCCTACATCCAACGCTTCTCGAGACCGGTTGCGGTTAATGCGGGTTCCGGTGCGCTCCTCCATCCACATCCGGCCCCCACCCGCTCCGCAACAAAAGCCGTTCTCTCGGTGGCGCGGCATTTCTTTCAGGTCTAGCCCGGTGTCGGCAATAATCTCACGCGGCGCGTCATAAACGCCGTTATGGCGACCAAGGTAGCACGGATCGTGATAGGTTACGGATCCTGTTTCCTCCGACTTGACGGAACGAAGTCGGCCTTCGGCCAGCAGTTTTTGCAGAAATTGACTATGGTGATACACCGCGAATGATCCCCCGAAGGCGGGATATTCATTGGCAAACGTATTGAAGCCGTGCGGGCAACTGGTCACGATGGTGGTTACCCCAGCCTCCTTGAGTGTTTCGATATTTTGCGTTGCCATGGTTTGAAAAAGGTACTCCTGACCCATACGGCGGGCGGGATCTCCCGTGCACCGCTCCAGACTCCCCATGACACCCACGTCAACCCCCGCGTCCCGCATGAGTTGCACGGTGCGGAGAGCGGCTTTCCGTGCGCGGGGATCAAAGCTGGCCGCGCAACCCAACCAATAAATAACCTCCGGTTTGTCCCCTTTCGACACGTCTTTGATGCCGGCTTCTTCGGCAAAGCTTTTCCGACCATCATCAGGAAGCCCCCACGGGTTGCCGGATCCTTCTATGCCACGGAAAGCGCGCGTGACATCGGCCGGGACGTTGCCCTGAGTCAGCACCAGGTCTTGGCGCATAGGAATAATTTTGCTTAAGTGATTGTTATCGACGGGGCAGGCGTTGACGCAGGCGCCGCACGTCGTGCAGTCCCACAAGGCCTGGTTACTAATGATGTTCCCCGCTAAGATTTCATCGGCTGCCGTGAGTTCGTCTCCACTCGCCGCCTGCTCAGAAACGCGATCCAACTGATGGCGCAAATCAATCATGAGTTGCATCGGTGAGAGAACTTTCCCGGTTTGGTGGGCCGGGCATACGTCATCGCAACGTCCGCATTGGACGCAGGAGCAGGGATCCATCATATCCTTCCAGGACAGATCGTCAACACGGCTCAGGCCAAAATGGTCGGCGTCCTCATCGGTAAAGTCGATGGGAGAGATGGTGCCGCTGGGGGCTTTGGACTTGAGCAAAATATTGAATGGGGCCACTACCAGGTGAAAGTGCTTGGAGTAGGGAAGATAGACCAAGAAACCTAATTCGGCCACCAGTTTAATGGCATCAAATACGAAGCCCAGCGAGGGGCGCCGAACATACGGGGCAAGGATGTGGTGCAAGATCCACGTTCCGAGCGGCGCATACCCGAAGACCAGGTGATGTGCCAAACCCCAGGCTTCACGGCACAAATCCGTCAGGACAATGACCACGATGAGAATAAGGATGATGGCGGCGTCGAGATTTCGTCTGAGACGCGGCGTGTGAAAGAGATAGCGCTTGATAAAGGCCATTGCCGATGCCACGACAACCAATCCCGCGAAAATGTCGTCGATCGGGGTCAACCAGACATCCAGCCAATAGGGCTGGGGCGCAAACCGCATCCACGCGCCTTGCCACAGAAACCAGAGCGTATTCACGGTGAGAAACACGAAGCCCCAAAAGATGACGAAATGCGCCACACCCGAATAGCGGTCACGAAAGAGTTTTTTGTGCAAGAGCACTTCGTGGACGACATCTCGACCGCGAACAAGGAGAGAACCCTCAATCCGATACGGTTGAGCTCGGGACAACACAAAACCCTTTTCACGAACCATGAGGCCAAACCACAGTGCGGAAAAGACCATGGTCAACAGGAAAAACAGCTGAAAACTATTCAATGGAACACGCCTCCATTTTGAGCCCACGCTGTGAAAGCTTCGTCTTTTTATTGGCTCCCTTTTAAGACACCGGAAGCATGGCCACGGTATCGACCAAACGCCCAAGGAGCGGGCGATTAGCGGTTGGCGGGATGAAAAATCCAGTGCTCATGCGCGTCCCAACGACTCCAGAGCGACTTGGGACAGGGAGATTTTGACGCGGTCAACCTGTCGAAAGGGCCAAAAGTGTCGACATCTGCCCAACCTGTAGTGTATTGGACATACAATCCGAAACTGTGACGGACATCACACAGTTTGTCTTCTTTGCATGGTCGGCTTCCCAAATTTGTTGGGAAGGGTCGCTAATATTTCGACAAATCGTGATGGTTGTCACAAACGCTTCCGTCCTTCGGAAGGACAATGGCCATAGGAGTTTTTGTTTTGGGGCCTATGACCTCACAACGGCATCAGCATGGAGGTGTGACCTAGTGGCGGTAAATCCTTTGGTATCGACGGATTATCAATATGGATTCAATGACGGTGACGTTGGCGTACTCAAGTTTGCCCACGGACTCCGTCGTGAGACCGTGGAAGAATTGTCCCGCATCAAAAAGGAGCCCAAGTGGATGCTTGACTTCCGCCTGCACTCCCTGAATGTGTTCTGGAAGAAGCCCTTGCCGACCTGGGGCGCGGATCTCAGTGCGTTGAACTTTGATGACATCGTTTACTATGTTAAGCCTGCCGACAATCAGGGTCGAACCTGGGATGAGGTGCCCCAGGCCATCAAGGACACGTTTGAACGCTTAGGCATTCCTGAAGCCGAACGGAAGTTTTTGGCCGGGGTCTCTGCGCAATATGAATCAGAGGTTGTCTATCACAGCATTCGCGACGATTTGAGAAAGCAGGGCGTGATTTTTCTCGACACGGATTCGGCACTGCGGGAATTTCCTGAGCTTGTCCGGGATTATTTCGGGACCGTAATCCCTCCCGAAGATAATAAGTTTGCTGCGTTGAACTCGGCTGTGTGGTCGGGGGGCTCTTTCGTATATATTCCTAAGGGTGTCAATTGTGACGTACCTCTCCAGGCGTATTTCCGCATCAACTCGGAAAATATGGGCCAATTTGAGCGGACGTTGATTATTGCTGAAGAGGGCTCATTTGGCCACTATGTCGAAGGTTGCACAGCTCCGAGTTACAACAGTCAATCACTTCACTCGGCGGTCGTCGAAGTGGTGGTGAAGGATCAGGCAAGAATGCGCTACACCACGGTGCAAAATTGGGCAGCCAATGTCTACAACTTGGTTACCAAGCGTGCCGTGGCCTACCAAGACGCTACCATGGAGTGGGTTGACGGCAATTTTGGCTCCAAAGCCACGATGAAGTACCCGTCCGTCTACTTAGTGGGCGAAGGTGCCAAGGGCATGGTCCTCTCCATCGCCGTAGCCGGACATGGACAACATCAGGACACCGGCACCAAGATGGTTCACATCGCCCCGCACACCACCTCGACGGTGGTGTCAAAATCCATTAGTCAGCACGGAGGAAAGACCACCTATCGTGGCTTGGTGCACTTTGCCCCGACGGCTGACGAGTCCAAGGCTAACGTGCGCTGTGACACGCTTATTATGGACGATGACTCGTCCTCGGATACCATTCCTTACAGCGAGGTTGAGCATGCCAATGTCGCCATGGAGCATGAGGCTACGGTCACCAAAGTGAGTGAAGAGGCTCTTTTTTATCTGATGAGTCGAGGCCTGACGGAAGAGGAAGCGACCCGAACGGTTGTGATGGGGTTTGTGGAGCCGTTTACTCGGGAACTCCCCATGGAATTCGCGGTCGAGATGAATCGGCTCATTAAGTTTGAGATGGAAGGCGCCATCGGATAAGGGCGTTTCTGGGCTGGGGAGGCGTGGGCGGATGAGCTTGATCAGCACCAAAGAGGATTTGGAAAAGGGCATTCTCTTTACGACCGTAGATAAAGCGGTGCGATGGGCGCGAAAATCGTCCATTTGGCCGGCCACCTTCGGGTTGGCTTGCTGCGCGATTGAGATGATGAGCGCGACTGATTCCCGATACGACATTGCTCGTTTTGGGTCAGAGGCCTTTCGGGCGTCACCCCGCCAAGCCGATTTGATGATTGTCGCCGGCCGGGTTAGCCAAAAGATGGCGCCCGTGCTCCGGACCATTTGGGAGCAGATGCCTGAACCGAAATGGGTCATCGCCATGGGAGCCTGTGCGTCATCGGGCGGGATATTTGACAACTATGCCATTATTCAGGGCGTGGACCACATCGTGCCGGTCGACGTTTATGTGCCTGGGTGTCCGCCCACACCGGAAGCTCTGGTCTTTGGCGTTTTAAAACTTCGGGAGAAAATTGATCGCGGCCTGCCTCCGAAATATCGGGAACTGGCCGGCCAGCGGACGGCCCACTAAGAAGAGTCAAGATATCGCGGGCAGTGGGTTGTCTCACTGCCCGCGATTTGGTGGGTGAGCGGTTATGGCTGCAGGGAAACGGGGCCGGTAGGCACGAGATCGGTCTCCACCACCGTTTGCGCCAATTTGCGGTAGATGGTTTCGGCGGGGTTGCCTTCCGGCACCAACCCGCTGACTCCGCTGTCGCCTTGAATAACCCAGGGGATTTTAGCTAACACGGGTATCGCCAAGTTTTTCCCAACGAGTTCGGCGCCCCCCTGTCCCAGGGGATACCATGCGTAGCCACACTCGGGGCAATTCATGAATGACATGTTTTCCACCACGCCGAGCAGGCGACGATCCATGCTGCGGGCCATTTGCCCAGCCCGCTCGGCAACCCGGGCCGCATTGTGGTCTGGTGTGGTCACCAAAACGGCGGCGGCTTTAGGAAAGTATTGATGGATGTCCATGGCAATGTCTCCCGTGCCTGGCGGCAAGTCCAGTATTAAGTATTCCGGATTATTCCACACCGTGTCCTCCATCATTTGGCGAATCGCCTTGCCTAGCATGGGGCCACGCCACATGACCGGCGCATTGTGACCGACGAAAAACTTCATGGACATCACATCAATGCCCTGAACCCGCGGCGGCACGAATCGCCGTTCTTGGGACTTGACTGGCTCGGTCAGCTGCAACAGGTCGGGGACGCTGAAGCCATAGATATCACAGTCGAGAATGCCGGTGCGAAAACCCAGCTGCGCCAAGGCGCGGGCAAGATTAATGCTGACGGTTGACTTCCCGACACCGCCTTTGCCGCTGATGACCGCAATCATTTTTACACCCACCGGGGTCCTGGGAGGGGCTTGCCCGGGTTTGGCAATCTTTCTGGCGTGCTCAGCCTGTTCCTTGGAACGAGGAATGATGCGAACATCCGTGACATCAGGGTATTGGCTTTTAATGAACGCCCCCAGGGCCGTGCGATGAGACTCGGCGACAGCCTTTCCTTGCCAGACGTCATCCACGTGAAGATTGACGCGCGTGCCATCAGCGTGTGGTTCCACGGCAACGTCCTGGATATACCCTAACTTAAGAGGCTGAAGTCCGTCGTCCGTTTTGAATCCCGCCAGCCCTTGCAAAATCTCTTTTGGTGTTAAAGCCATGGGACTCTCCTTCACTCGCCCTTAGGCGAATCCGAAATATCGCTTGGCGTCCTCCGACATCATGGCGGGTTCCCATGGGGGGGACCAGACCACATTCACGTTGGCATCGTCAACGCCGTCAATGGCCAACAGCCGCTGGTGGGTTCCTTCCCGAATATAGTCGGTGGCAGGGCACCCAGGGGTGGTCATGGTCATGACAATGTCTACTGCCTTGTCGTTAATGGTGATGCCGTAAATCAAGCCGAGATCGACGATGTTGTACCCGAGCTCCGGATCAATCACATCCTTCAGGGCCTCCTTAACGACGTCTTCGGTGACTTCGCTCACGGCTAATGCCTCCTTCAGGTCACAGGTCTCAGCGCTATTATTCCGCTGTGGGTGCGTAACAAACGTGATCGTGATCACGCGAGGGTTACGGGATCTTGACGGCGAATTCGTAATTTATGTCACAGACCACCCTAGGGAGGCTGTGCCATTTATGACGAGGGCGGGCATGATCATGGGGAATGTCTCATTCGCCCGCTCCACATCATGGGGGCAAGAAAGCGCCCTTTGGAAAGGCTAAGGATGGGGACGCCGCCCAAGGGATGTTTTAAACGTTAGGGGGAAATACCGTGGATTTAATCGCACAGCTGACCCAAGAACACCAAGACTACGTCCTGAAGCTTTCGAGATTGGCGGAGGTGATCGAAGGCATCCGGGTTAATGGCCGAGGGGACTATTTCATTGAAACTTTAGACGAGCTTTTAAAGCCGTTGACCGTTGACTTAGACGACCACGCGCGCCGGGAGGAAGATTTCCTGTTTCCGCGACTTCTAGAGCGGGCGCCCGATAGTCCGGTGCCGGTCATGATTGCCGAACATGTGGAAATTCGTGACCGAAGTGCCGCGTTTGGACAGTGGTACCCCGCCTGGCGAGAAGGGGACGACAGCGCCTATCAGCGGTGGGCAGATGCTGCGCTTGACTTGCGCGGAAAATTTTCGGCCCATATGCAAAAGGAGAATTTGATCCTTTTCCCCTTGGCCCGGCGGGTGCTGACGGCCGAGGAGATACAACAATTAACGAGGCTGGGCGATCGGTAATGGCACAGCACCAGGTCAATGCCGGGGGCCCGGATTGGGTCAGTCTGGAATATCTTTTCCGCGCTTTTCCGTCTTCCCGTGTGCAACGTCAGGCCTGGCGTCAAGCATGTGAAGCGGTTGACGCGGCACTATTGGCACGAGGTCATCATGGATTGCCCGCGTTGATTCCAGGCTTGGTTCACGCACGCTTAGCGACCGCTCTTTTAGCGGCGGGTTATCGTTCCAAGCGGGATCTTCAGGAACGGAGCTTTTTGTGCTTAGGATGTCATGCCGGTCTCGAAGTCCGCATTTTACGCGACTTCGGCGCGTCGCAGGCTCTGGGCATAGAAATTCGCCCCGATGTGGTGGCGGCGTCCTTGACGGCTGGCCTGATTGCCCCAGGCGACGTTGTTGTCCAAGATTTTTGGGAATATCTCAAAGAGATGGGCCATGAGACATTTGACACGGTGATTGCGCTTGCCCCCCAGAGGTTGCCGATGGAACGGCTGTGGGCGTTGTCCCAATCACGGCTGGTTGTTGGAGGACTGATGGTGGTCGTTGCTCAAGACACCGATGTGCTCTCCATCCCTCAAGCGACAACAATAGGTCCGGCGATGGAGGGAACAATGAGCTGGTACCGCCTGCAACGGGAGCGCTAATTTTATCCCCTCTGTGGCGGATCGTCGTGACGATTGTCACGTCGGACCGTCGCGGGTCCGGATATGGTGAGTGAGACAGAACGAATGAGGAGGGGTATCGGATGTGGAATGTTGAGGATCCCAGCTTGTACAACGCGGATCACCTGGTCGTGCGGCACATCTACGAGTCAGATCATGCGGCCGTCGTTTGGTTTGGCTTCAAAGCCGACCAAATATTGAAGGACCATGAGACGAGCAGCACGGCCATCATTGAAGTGCTGAAAGGCCGAATTCGGCTTAACACGGCCACAGAACAGATTCTCGAGGCGGGTCAAGGTGTGCAATTGGAGCCCAACGAGCGGCACGCTTTAACAGCCCTGGCCGACTCTGTTGTTCAACTGTTGCTGGTTCCACACCCGCGATACCACAGTTTGGCCAGCGAGGTCGGGCTCGGTTCGAACAAGAAATAGGACTGGGGGGATTACGGTGGCTCACGTTATCACGCAACGTTGCGTCGGGGTCAAGGACCAGAGCTGCGTCGAAGTATGCCCGGTGGACTGCATTCACCCGGCCTCGGATTTGGATGGACAGGAGGCGTTTGATGACCACCCGCAACTGTACATCGACCCCGATGTGTGTATCGATTGCGGGGCCTGTGTACCGGCCTGCCCAGTGGAGGCGATTTTCTACATCGATGACGTGCCAGAGGAGTATCAGGACGACATTGAGGGCAACCGGGACTTTTATCGCACCTGGTCTCAATGAGGCGATCACATCCGGTTAAAAAGGGGGGCGCACGATGCGCGGGGTCCGCTTATCTAGATGGAGTATGAGTTATTTTACTGTGGCGGTGGGATCGCTGCTAGTGGCCGAGGCACTTTGGGCATCCGGGTTGCCGACACCTCTTCACGACATCGGTGAGCCATGGGTGTTGGCCGGTGTTCATTTGACGACCATCGGCTTTCTAACCCTCTTAATGATGGGGGCGCTCCATCAGTTCGTGCCCGTGCTTACGGAGACCGAATTAGCGAGCCAGTCCTGGTCGGGCATTACCCTGTTGACAGTGACCACCGGGTTGCTGGGCATGGTCTTGGGTTTTCTCGCTTTGCCTGGTGGACCGTTACCGCCGATGGCATGGCTATTGCCTACAGGCGGGAGCCTGGTCGTCCTTGGCGTAATCATGGCGCTCATAAATCTTGGGGTGACGTTGAAACGGGCCTGGCCCTGGGCGCTGCCAGCATGGCTGGTGGCAACCGGACTGGCCTATTTGCTCTTAACCGTACTGGTGGGGTTGTTGCTCGCATTGTCTTTGGCCGTTCCGGACCTTTTTTCGGCGCACCAGTTGTCTGTAATGGGTGGGCGGGGGCTGGCTTCGCATGTGATGGCGGGCGTTGGCGGCTGGCTGACACTCACGGCTATGGGAGTATCCTATAAGCTTTTGGCCATGTTTACGCTGTCTGACGAACATCGCGGTATTTGGGGTTGGACCGCCTATGTGGCAACGGCACTGGGCATATTGGCTGCGTGGTTGTCACGATGGTTGGATTGGAATCGGGTGGCCGATGTCGCTTGGATCGTTGTTCTTATTGGGCTCGCCCTTTATCTTTGGGACATGCGGGCGCTCTACCGGGCAAGAAAACGGCGGCAGTTGGAGCTGAATGCGCGGTACGGCGTCATCCCTTTATCCTTTTTAGGGGCGCTAGTCGTGGCGGGAATCGTTGTGCGCTTGGGCGGAGCCCTGGCGCGAATCGACATTGCCCTGGTCTTTTTCGCTCTCTATGGCTGGTTGGGGGGCCTTGCCCTCACGCAATTGTATAAAATCATTCCATTTCTCACCTGGCTTAACCAATTTGGAAATCGGATGGGCAAGGGTCGTGTTCCTCGGGTGCAAGAGCTGGTGAATGAGCCGCGGGATCGCTACGCCTACATCGTCTATTTTTCGATGGTGATATTGGGCACGGTGAGTTTGGCGGTGAGATGGTTTGAGGGATTTCGCCTTGCTGAAGCCCTTGCATTTATCGCGACTCTGGACATCGCCCGCGCCCTCTATCAAGCCGCGCACCCTGTGACACAGCCATCGCCGTCCGGTACGCCGCAGCCTGGTGGGATCCGTTGATAAACGAGAAGGAGGAAAGCCGTGAGATTGGACTTGTGGAATGCACCCGAAGACGGGAATTTGACCGGCCGTTTGGAAAGCTGGTGGAATCAGGCAGACGCCCAGGATCGGGTGCTCACGGTGGGGCTTTCGGATCCTGAGTTGGAGAACGTCAGGCAAAGACTTGGAACCGACCCGGTGGCGGTTTATCGCGGACAGGCGGGGACGGCAGCCCTGTGGCTTCCCCGGGCGGCCGCCGAGTTTCAGGAACGACAACAAAAGGAGCACCAGCAACTCCTTCTCATCTTGCAAGAGGCGTTAATCAAGATCGCGGAAACCGACACCGATTTGGCGTCGCGTTTGGCGGCCCGGGCGTACGTCAATCTGAAAACCGATCCCAAAGGTCAACGCCGCTATGACGGCCTGTTGCATCGGTTTACCGGGGTGTTGCACCGTCGGCCTAATGGGAATGCGGCGGAGCACCAGAATTCATGATGGCTGCCCGCCCCCGACGTATCGTTCATCTAGTATATTTTCCCCCGGCGATGCCCGGAGGTGTGTCGAGTATGATACCGGACTTAGCGCAAGCGCAACAGGAACGCGGTATCCGAACCACGGTGCATTGGTCGCGGTTCGCAGTTAGCCAAGGAATCACGATGAGCGCCATTCTCGCCTACCGCAGTAGTTTATCGACGCTCGACGTGCCGCCTGGCACGGTGCTTCATGCCCATCATCCACTGGCTGCGATCGCGGCCCACGCCTGGATGCATCGGGTTGGACGGATTGTTCCCTTAATATTGACCGTCCATGGTCTGCCTTCCCCAGCAGAACAGCCGTTGCTGAAGCGGGCGCTGCACATGGCAGATATTAATGTGGCGGTCTCTCGTTATTTGGCGACGACGTTGCTTCAGATGCCGGGATACCCCGTTCATGCGGTGGTTCATAACGGCGTGGACGTCCAGCGTCGGTTTCGCCCGCGCCCGCTGGCACCGATTGGCCGCGGGGTGGGCTCGCATCGGTGTCCCGGTTGGAACCTGAGAAGGGATTTCCCGAGACGGCGGGGGTCTTTCTAGAACTCTTACGCTTAGGTGTGCCCGTGACATGGACAATTGTGGGCGACGGCAGCGAGCGGGCCAATCTGCTCCGGCACTTGCGCCAAAATGGTGCGTTGCGGCAGGTGCGGTGGACGGGCTTCCAAGCTCACCCCGAGGAGTGGCTGGAACACTGCAATCTTTTTGTTCTGTTGTCGCGCCAAGAAGCGTTCGGGAACGCTTTTGTCGAAGCGAACAGTATGGGCCTTCCGATGGTAGCACCCCGTATCGGAGGGATCCCCGAGCATCTCATCGACGGCTGTAACGGCATGGCGGTCAACGCAGTCGACGCGCGCAATATTCGGGCCGCCGCTCTAGCGATTCGCGCACTTTACAGAACACCCCGCCGGTGGCAAACATTGCGGCGGGGCGCCATTCTCGAGGCGGAACAGTTTTCGCTGACAACGATGGCAGAGGAGTATCTCGCCGTCTATCGTTGGGCGGAGGTCGCCAAAGACAGGCTGGATGCGGTCGGTAGCTAAGCTTGTTAGGGATGAACTCGACGAATGACCAAACGTGTACCTTGACGATCCCAACTCGAGTCTATGTCGACCTCGGCGCCGGCCGTCCTTAGGACATTGAGATGCTGAGGCGATGGCTTCTCCCCGAGCCACGCCGCAAATGTTTCGCCTATTTTCAGACGGCGTAGGACGCCCGCCAATTGGAAAATGGCATTGTCCATGGGCATTGCATGGCGATCGACTAACGGCAGGTCTCCCCGCTCGGCTTCAGGTGTTTTCCTGAAGGTCACGATCACGTGTTCGGGTCCTTTCGTCTCGACGACACACGAAAATCCCCGGGCTTCCATGACCGATTCCAGCGGCCGCGGATCGAACGTGTTGGTCAGCACGAAATCTTGTCCCGGGGTTAACTTTTCCACCGCTTTCATGATGTAGGGAAAAGGTTCCTTTCCTTCACGTTGAAATGGGCGAGCATCAAATTCCAATGGCTCCATCGGATCGACCCCCTTTTATGGTATTACGCTGAAGTCGGGAGGACAGGTGCCATCGGGCAGCCATGTTCCTCAATATGCTGAATAAACTCGGAGCGGAAGTATTTCATGGCGCTCAACATAAATGGAAGCGAGGCATCTCCTAGGGGACAAAGGCACTTCCCACTGACATTGTCCGCAATATCGGGTAGACGGTCTAAATCGTCATACGTGCCCGCGCCGCTTTCAATGCGCTCCAAAATTGCGGTCATCCAATACGTGCCTTCTCGGCACGGGGTACACTTGCCGCAGGACTCAGTGCGATAGAATTTGAGAAGCCGGGCGGCCGCACGCACCATGCAGACCGTGTCGTCCAACACCATCACGCCGCCGGATCCCAACATCGAACCGGCTTTCGCCAGCGATTCATAGTCGAGCGGCACGGAGAAATTATCCGGGACCAATAACGGAACCGAACTTCCGCCGGGGATTACAGCCTTAAATGCGTGACCGGGGAGGGGGCCACCAGCGAACTCCTGCAGGAGCGTATCGAGCGGGGTCGCCAACGGTAATTCATAATTTCCGGGGCGGGCAATACGGCCGCTTACCGAGAATATTTTTAAACCGGGCGAATCCGGCGTGCCATACTGCCGGTACCAATCAGCGCCGTGAATCATAATCTGGGGAAGGTTAGCCACCGTTTCTGCATTGTTCACCACGGTAGGCGCTCCATAGAGGCCGACTAGGGCGGGAAATGGGGGCTTAACCCGGGGGTGGCCCCGCTTACCTTCCAAGGATTCCAGCAACGCTGTTTCTTCGCCGCAAATGTAGGCTCCCGCGCTACGAAAGACCCGGAGGTTTACGGAGAATGAGGAACCGAAAATCGTTGGCCCGATGTACCCCGCTTGCTTCGCTTCATCGCGTGCGCGGAGCAACGATTCGTATCCGTTCAGCAATTCTCCGCGAACAAATATGAACGCGTCTTCGGCCTTGAGCGCATAGGCGGCAATGAGCGCTCCCTCAATTACCTGATGAGGGTTATGCTCTATAAGCTCACGATCTTTAAAGGTGCCCGGCTCCGCTTCATCCGCACCCACTAAATAGCGGGTGGGCGCCGATCGATCGAGAAAGCTCCACTTCCGCCCGGTGGGAAAGCCAGCCCCGCCTCGTCCCCTCAATCCCGAGCGAGAGACTTCATCCAGCACCCGCTCGGCATCCTGGGACACGGCCTGACGAAGTCCGTCGTAACCGCCATGGTCGCGGTAGACGCTAAGCTGGTCAAGGTTAGGGATGTCTCGATGTCGCAATAAATAGTGCATTGACCATCCTCCTCAAGCGCGCTATAGGTCATCCGGCGAGAGAAACACATCGGTGCCCTCGACGCGAACCGGGAAAACATCGATGGGAACGATGGCCGGCATTTTCACCGCCCTGCCGGTGCGGATGTCGAACTGCCCGCCATGCCGGGGGCAGGTTACAACGTACCCGTGATATTCTCCCTCGCAGAGCGATGCCTCCGCATGCGAACAGGTGTCATCGGTGGCATACACGACGTCATCGACGCGATAAAGGGCGATGGCACGGTCATTAAGCTCAACAAGGAATGGGATCGTGGCGTCGATGTCCTGCACATCGGCGACTCTAACCCAACTTTTTGAATCGGTCATGGGAAACACTCCTTTGGGCGGTCGTGGCATGCGATTTGATGTAGGTGCCGCTCATCCAGGCTTTGCGCATATGACGCAACATGGGGGAAAGAGGAATGCCTGCATAAACGCCGGCACTATTCAAGTCCTCAGTGTTTTCTAAGAGGCGCCGCAACCCGCCCCCCACGTCCCCTAATCGATCGTCTTCGGCCAAGATGCTTAAGACGGCGCGGTCTAGCCCAATGATTAAGTGATCCTCGACGGGCACCGTAAGAGCAATGCCCACGTCTCCTCCCAGATCATCCACAATCAATCGCCACGGTCCGTCCCAGTATTCGCCGACTATTCCCTCCCATACGCGCCACCAAGGAATCATCCAATACCCCTTCTCTCAGCAAAACTGACGTTATCATTCCCACAATCTAAGCATGCCTCGCGGATGGCCGTGGTAACGTGATTTTCATCACAGGCGTGGTATTGCCCATAAAGCCACCCCGCTGAGCCCTCTGATGCCGGGAGGGCTCAGCAAGATGCTGTGCCGTCATTCATTAACTTTGTAATACCAGCTTTTATAGCCGGGTTGGTTGGAATCCCGCCACCGCTCTCTTAATGCAGCGGTTGAATCAGGCGCCGGACTCAAGGTGGGTTTTCCTGGTGTCCAATTTGCCGGGATGGCACAACCGCCACTACTAGTGTTTTCTTGGAAGGCATCAAAGACCCGCAACATCTCATCAATATTCCGGCCAATGGCAGCCGGATAGGAGAGGGTGGCGCGAATTGTCAAGTTGGGGTCAATAAAGAAAACACTCCGTACGGTGGCCGTCCGCGTATCATGCCCCACCATGTTGTATAACCGCGCGACTTTGAGGTCGAGGTCGGCGATTACCGGAAATGGCACATCCAGGTTAAAGGTGTGTTTGATGCTGTCAATCCAGGCGAGGTGTGAATACACCGAGTCCACGGAGAGCCCTAATAGCTGGACATCGCGCTGCCGAAATTCCTCATATCGCCTTGCCAAGGCGACAAATTCAGATGTTCAGACCGGGGTGAAGTCAGCGGGGTGCGAAAAGAACATAAGCCAATGGCCTTTGAAGTCTTCCAATCGCACCGTTCCCTGGGTTGAGGCTGCTTCGAAATCCGGGGCCCGGTCCCCTATTTGGAGAAAAGACTGACCGGGTTCATTTTCTGGTAACATGCAAGACCCTCCTGCTCTTGAAGTTTCGCCAATCATGACCGCCTACGGCGTCAACGGCGAAGAATTCCCGAGATCAGCATGGGCTATTGGGATAACGCACGACGTGATGGGGATCACAGACCTGGGCGGGGGCCAAACCCAGACCTATGAGTTGTTCGGGCACGCCAACTTTGGGTCTGGGACCAAGTCGTTGCCGCGAGTCATGGTATAGCCCCTCCCGTGACTCCGAGCCGGACGATGGCTGGATGCCTTATTTGTGACTTTGGTCACCATCGTGCGGCAAGCAAGTGAAATGATAGACGTGATACTCATGAAAGAAGGGCTTCGGGATGCCAATTTACACACGGAGGGGCGATCAAGGGAAAACCCAGGTGATTGGAAGCCCCCGACGTTTTAAGGACGATGCCCGTGTTCAAGCGTACGGCGCCGTGGATGAAGCCGGGGCGATTATCGGGGTGGCGGTGAGTTTTCTTGGAACTGACGAAAAGTTTAAGGACATCCACGAGATTCTTTCCGCGGTTCAGCAAACACTTTGGGACGTGGGAGCGGATTTGGCGCGCGTTGACGACGCGCAACATCCTTATCGGACCACGGCTCAGAATGTCCAGCATCTTGAGCGCATCATTGACGACATGCAAGAGCAATATCGGCCATTGGAGCGGTTTATTTTACGCGGAGGAGCACCAGTGGCTGCACTGTTGCATTGGGCATGCACGGTGGTTCGCCGCGCTGAGCGGGATGTGGTTCACCTCCAGCAAATCGAAGGGATTCATCCGACGGCCGTTCAGTATCTTAACCGCTTGTCGGACTTGCTGTTCGTGCTGGCTCGGGTGGTTAATGCCCGCAGTGGACAGGCTGAGATAGAATACGTGCGCAGTGCGCGCGTGTTTCACGGGTGAGCCTGGATAAGCATTTAAAGGAGGACGTTTGATGACATCGCGGTTGCCCGGTTTTTACACGCTTCCGGTTGAGGAACGGCTGCGCTTAATCGCCTCGCTGTGTGACTTAACACCGGATGAAGCCCACGCTTTGTTGCCCGGCCAAGGGTTAAGCTTGGACCAAGCGGACAAAATGATCGAAAACGCGCTGGGGGTCTTTGTCATCCCGTTTGGGATTGCCACCAATTTCCTGGTCAATGGGGAGAGCCATTTTGTGCCCATGGTCGTCGAGGAGCCATCCATCGTGGCGTCAGCCAGCAATACGGCGAAGATTGTCCGGAAGGCGGGCGGCTTTACGGCTACCTCAACGGGGCGACAGATGGTTGGACAAGTTCAAGTCGTGCACTGCAGCGATTGGGAATCGGCTCGCCAGCGTCTACTCCAAAAGAAGGGCGAGTTGCTCGCACGCGCCAATGAGGCGCGTCCAACAATGACGGCGCGCGGTGGCGGGGCGCTTGACCTAGACGTTAAAGTACTAAACGGTAACGGGGACAGGGGCTGGCTTCCCATGTTGGTGGTCCAAGTGACGATTGACACGCGTGACGCGATGGGAGCCAACGTGATTGATACCATGATGGAGGCCATTGCCCCGGATGTTGAAGCCATAACCGGCGGGACAGTTTATCTTAGAATTCTATCGAACTACACGGATACATGCTTGGCACAGGCCCAGTGCACCATTCCTGCGGAGCTTCTCGGGACTAAGACCTTGGATGGCGTGGAGGTTCGCGACCGAATTATCGCAGCCTACGCCTTTGCCGAATTAGACATATATCGCGCCGTGACCCATAACAAGGGAATTATGAACGGCATTGACGCGGTCGCCGTGGCCACCGGCAATGATTGGCGGGCGCTTGAGGCGGCAGCCCATGCTTATGCTGCTCGAGGTGGGCGTTATCGCTCGATGACAGAATGGGAAATCGGGGAACATGGGGAGTTGGTCGGACGTCTCGAGCTACCGATGCCGGTTGCTACGGTCGGGGGCGCCACATCTGTTAACCCGGTGGCGAAAACGGCACTCAAACTTCTCAACGTAACCCATGCCGCCCAGTTGGCCGAAATTATGGTGTCCGTGGGGTTGGCGCAAAATCTGGCTGCACTTCGCGCCCTGGTCACCGAGGGAATTCAGCGGGGCCATATGGCACTTCATGCGCGTGCTCGCCAAGCGATCAGTTCCCCGGTGAAGCAATGACCCTGACAAATCAAGGGACGGGGCGTGCCCACGGCAAGGCGATTTTGATGGGTGAGCACGCCGTGGTATACGGATTCCCAGCGATTGCCGTTCCGCTCCCCGATCTCAAGGTCACCGCTACGGCCACCTTAAGGGAAGGCGACAGTTGGCTGGCATGTTCCTATTATCAGGGGCCGCTTGGGGATGTTCCGGGCGAATTGGCGGGGCTGCATCTCCTGGTTGCCGAGGTGTTGAAACGGTTCCGATGGCAATGGTCCGTTGGGGTATCCATAGAATCGGACATTCCCGCGGGTTATGGGTTGGGCTCGAGTGCCGCTGTTGCGGCTGCGGTGGCTCGGGCGTTGTATCATCTGGCGGACGCCGCGCTCTCACGAGAGGCGTTATTGGACTTGGTGGCTATTAGCGAAACCGTGTGTCATGGGGCGCCAAGCGGAGTCGATGCGCTGGTCACAACCGGCTTGAACCCGCTATGGTTTGTGCGAGGCAACAGTCCGGAACTCATCAGCATTCCCGTCCCAATGTTCCTGGTGGTGGCCACATCATCCCAGTCCTCCAACACCCGGGATACCGTGCAACAGGTGAGGGTTATGCAGGAGCGATTAGGATCGGGAGCTGGCCCTGTTCATCGTATCGGAGCCTTAACCGTGGCTTCCCGGACAGCCATTGAACGTGGCGATTATCCGTACTTGGGCGCTTTAATGATTGAAGGGCATCGGGAATTAGCCGCGTTAAATGTCACAACGCCTGAGTTGGAGCACTTGATCGCCACCGCCATCCATCATCACGCGCTGGGAGCGAAATTGACGGGCGGCGGTGGGGGTGGCTCAATCATTGTGCTCGCGCAAGATGCTTGTCAACAACGGCAATTGGCGGACGTTTTGAGCACGGCAGGAGCTGTCAGAGTGTGGACTCCGGTCATACAGGGGGCCACTAGTTGAAAGGGCTGAATCCAATGGAAGAAGGTCTTGCGCGGGCCCATATCAATATCGCGCTGGTCAAATACTGGGGGAAGCGCGACCCGCGCCTCAACCTTCCTATGAACGGCAGTATTTCCGTCACTCTCGACCATTATTTCGTCACAGCCTCCGTCGCCATGGAGCCGCGGCGTCAGGAAGATCGTTTATGGGTGAATGGAGCTCAGGCATCCCCACAAGAAACGCAGCGTGTCTCAAAATTTTTCCAGCGCCTTAAAGAGTATGCGGGGGTTTCAGGGGGCATTGTGGCGCGAACGACGGCCAACGTCCCTATGGCGTCGGGATTGGCGTCATCATCGGCGGTATTCGCTGCCTTAACCAAGGCTTTTTCGCTCTCCCTGGGGCTCCCCTGGTCCTCCTCGGAGCTGTCACGCCTTGCTCGCCTCGGTTCCGGTTCAGCCAGCCGGTCAATCCATGGAGGTTTTGTCGAGTGGGTCAAAGGGATTCGGAATGACGGCGAGGATTCGTATGCGGTCCCGCTAGCGACGATGGACAGTTGGCCATCATTGGCTTTCGTGGTGGTGCAGGTGGCTGCAGGCCCGAAGGCCGTGTCCAGTCGCGAGGGGATGCAACGGGTGGTTCAGACTTCGCCATTATATCCAGGGTGGCTGGCAAGTGTTGACCATGATCTGACCAGGGTTCGCGATGCCATTTACCGGCAAGATCTGTCTCTGCTCGGATCAGTGGCGGAATCCAATGCTCTGAAAATGCATGCCACGGCACTTGCGGCCGTTCCGCCGCTCGTCTACTGGACCGGCGCTACGGTGTCCGTGATTCGCCGCGTTCAAGAGATGCGGGCTGCGGGGATAGAGGCCTACGTCACCATTGATGCCGGCCCTCATCCGGTGGTTTTGGTGGAACATCATCAGGCAGCCGACCTGGCCTATGCGTTATCAACGATACCTGACGTAGTAGAAGTGGTCACGACCCAGCCCGGCCCAGGCGTCGAGGCGGTTTCCGCTATATGATGGCTGTATCGGTTCGTGCCCCCGGTAAGCTGATGTTGATGGGCGAATATGCTGTCACCGAACTAGGACATCCCGGCGTCGTCGCAGCTGTCGACCGCTACCTTCATTGCCGAATTAGCAGCGGGCAGTCCTTTTCCGCGATCTTTGGCAATGGGGATGCCCATGCTGTGGTCGTGGAGGCTCCGGGCTGGAGTCCCCTGTTAGACCGAATAGCCGCTAAACCCGACTTGCGACTGGCCGCCCAGGCGTTGGTTGTCTTGGATCAATATTTTCGAGCCTTGCATCTGGACCCTCGTCCCTTTCATCTGGTGACTTTCAGTGACCTTCAGGCACCATCTGGGACGAAATATGGGCTGGGGTCGAGTGCTGCATTGACAGTGGGGGTTGTCTCGGCTCTCCTAAAATGGACGCTCCCATGGTCGCCGCGCAAGGAGGAGATTTTTAAGTTGGCCGCGTTGGCGCATCTTGCCGTTCAGCCGCGCGGGTCATTGGCTGATGTCGCCGCCGGGGTCTTTGGCGGCATCATTCATTACGAACGCTTTGACCCTGGATGGGTTAGCCAATATGCCGCCAGCCAGAAACTTACCGAACTGATCGAGCGCCCATGGCCTGGACTCGTGGTCAAACCCCTCGACACGCGTTCAGCCGTTCCATGGCAAGTCGGCTGGACAGGTCAGTCAGCGTCAACCCCCGCCTTGTTAGATCGTGTCGCTCGGTTTTGTGAAGCACATCCCGATGAATTTGCCCGTTTCTTAGCGCGGAGCGATACGGCCGTTGGCCATTTTGTGAAGGCCCTCGTCGCTCGGGATGGGCCGGCAATCATCGAGGCGGTGCGAAAAAACCGCCACGCACTGAAAGAATTGAGCGAACGAGCGCAACTGGGCATCGAAACGCCGATGATGAGGGCTGCGTTAAACATGGCGGAAGCCTGGGGAGGGGCGGGAAAGTCTTCCGGTGCGGGCGCTGGAGACATCATCGTGGCGTGGATGCCCGGAACTCAGAACGCCCGACTCCGTCAAGCGTGGAATCGCCTCGGCATTGCGACCCTTCCCTTACGGATTGAGCCGGCGGGCGTAGTGCTTAACGTCGTGGAGCATTCCGATTGAACCTCCCCGGCCTGAAGGCCGGAGATTCTGGGGGAACCGCGGTTGCTGTGTCGGCGGGCCGTGAGACCCTGGG
>NZ_JABBVZ010000062.1 GCF_012933365.1 Sulfobacillus harzensis
CTAATTCAGGGGGAAAGAAATTTTCTCAGACCCCACAAGCATTGCAAATCAAGGACTTCGGGTTATGAAAAACCCTCACTGGACTACCAACGGCGGTTCCGATACGATTGGGTGTAGAACGTCAACAGCATGACGAGGCGTATGTTTGGGGTGTGTTGTTGCGGGATTCCGATGAGTTGAGCGGAACCATGTTCTTGACAAAAGTCGTCCGCGGTTCGCGCGGCAATCGGGTTGGTTGGGGTACGTCCTCGACCAGGCCCATAATGGGACAGCCGACATTCGCCAGTCCGGCCGCGACGGCGGCGAGTCCGCACTATGGCATCCCATCGCCGGCCTCGCGCGCGTGGCCCGGCCGCTCGCCGCCCTCGTCGCGCCATGGGGGTCGTCATGGCCCTTCCGGTGAATAGCTACTCAATGGGCGTGAGGCGCCATCGGGATGCCCCTGAGGAGTCATTGAGGAAAGGCATGGCGCTGTGTGATGGACGATAAACCGAATCACCTGAAACCGCGGTATGCGGCTCAATTTCACGATGCGTCAGTCGTCGCGGCCTATGGATATCGCCCTCCGGTGCCCGACGAGGTGTTGGCCGTGTTGCCGGGGCTCATTCGGGAGAGTCCCGCCAACGTCCTCGACATTGGCTGTGGGCGTGGCGAATTGGCGCGGCCTCTATCCGCGCGTGTGAGCCGGGTGGATGCCGTCGATTGGTCTCCCGGTATGATTACCATGGGCAAACAGCTCCCCGGTGGCGACCGAACGCATCTGCACTGGGTCGTGGGGAAAGCCGAAGAAGCCCCACTGGTCCCGCCCTATGCCCTGGTCACGGCCGGGCAAAGCTTGCACTGGATGGACTGGGATGTCATCCTCCCGCGCATCGCGGCAGCGCTGAGCCCGAATGGATTCTTGGCCATCGTCGGGTGGGAGGTGGTAGCCCCTCCGTGGCACCGAGCGCTCCGACCGGTCATCCAGCGGTTATCCACGAATCAGGACTATCAACCCTATGATCTCATCGAGGAACTGACCCGACGCCAATTGTTCACGGTGAGCGGCCGCCATGAGACGAAGCCGGTGCCGTTTCGGCAGCCTGTCGACGACTACATCGAGTCATTTCATGCACGGAAGGGACTCTCTCGGGACCGAATGACGGCGGTGGCGGCGGCCGCGTTTGACCGGGAGGTTCGAGCGCTCTGCACGCCTTTCGCGGAGAATGGGCAACTCGCGTTCATGACGGTCGGCGAGATTATCTGGGGCCGCCCGCAAGCCCCAAACACTCAACATACCTAATCATGTTTTCGGGGGCGAGTGTCCTGTAGGAGGTCTGTGCGATGGGCTTCCGATCGGCTGTCAGTGGCCGAGCTAAAATGGATTGGGCGTTGGGCCGTAAAGTTGAGACAGCGGCGCGCGAAGTGTCGCCATGGTGGCTCCCTCACTGTTGACGAAGTGGTTGCCAATCATCTCTGAATCGTAGAAATTCGACACTGCGGTGTCGGGCCACACAAGGGATTGCCGTTGGCCGGTCACTTCGTTGTACGCCACAACGTTCGATGAAAATGTGCTGGTTTTGACCTGTTCGCGCGCTTCCCCGTCTACCACGAGCCCATTCCAGATGGCGATCGAGGAGAAAATGCCGCCGCCGTTGCTCACACTCGCTAATCCCGTAATCGTATGGTGCTCGAGATTCAAATAATAGATGTTCGTTGACAGCCCCTCGGCCGCGCCGAGGAGATGGGTGCTGATGGTGAGCACGACCCCATTGTAGGCGGGACTCAATGTGCTCGGCCACGCCACGGTCGGGGTTTGTCCGGACGCGCCCAGTTTGGGTTGATAGAGCGTAGTCACCCGGCCCCAATGAAACCATCCTACCCAGGCGCTCTCCGCCATGACTTTGACTGGGGGGACCTGTCCCGTGGTGGCGCTTCCGTGCGTGGAAAAGTTCCACTGACCTGTTCGGCTCCATACGGGTGGAATGTCGTTCGTCAGCAACGTCGCGTATTTGACCAGGGGGCCACCCGCGGCAGACCATGGCGTCATCCATAACGTCGCGGGCTCCGTCGGATCCCGCGACACGTCATCGGATCCACCAGTGTGGGCGCCCAGATGAGCCCAAATGATGTAGGGGCGACCGCCGACGACGGTGGGAACGACCACGTAATCCTGAGGATGGGTGTCACCAGTCGGCCAGGTCCAATGTACGCCGTCAATGATGAAGCCGGACCGGGAAAATTGCTCGGTGACCATCGGCGTGCCGGTCTGGGTAGTCTTGGCTCCCTTGATGGGCCAGCCGGCGTTCGTCTCCAGAGCGCCGGCCATGCCCATCACGACCGGAGCTGCGGTCGTCTGCACCGTGGGCGACGAGGGGACAGAGGATGAAGATGCCGACGCTGCCACAGATGGCGGCGGGAAGCTAGAGGTGGGTGTTGAACTCGGATTGGGCGGAGTGGCTGTCTGGACACCGCTTTGAGATGGCCCGGTGATGGAGGCCGTACTGTGCCGTGACGCACTTCCGCATCCCGCCAATCCGACCGTCAACGTAACGACACTGATGATGAGCGAATATTTCAACCATGTACCTCCTCAAAACACTTGGCCAATTCACGTAGAATAACGCGGCACGGAAGAACCATGTTACCTGAGTTCACGGATCACGTCGCTTGACACAGCGGGCAACAATCGGGCACCCAGTTACGGGCAGGAAGGTTGTCCTTGAAAACTGTCAAAAACATTGATTGGGCATGGTCTCGCCGAACTGCTCAATCACCGAACCGAACAAAGTCCTTCCGATGACCATGGCTCTCCCTGACCGACTCGCACATCATGCGCATATCCTCTCATTGGCCGGAGATAGCCACCGCTTTCGCGAAGCGAAAGCCCGCAAATCTTCCCTTACAGGGTACGCGATTTCTTTTTGATGGCCATGGCTATTCTTTCCCGACCCATGTCGTCGAGAATCCGGTGTCTACACTTCAACTGAGTCTCAACGATGGATAGATGCTAATCACCGATGCATCCGAGCAGGTCGTCATGCTTCCGCGGAATGGAAGTGCTTGGCTCGTTCTACAGTATCCCGACGCCGGCGGTTACAGTGATGAAAGCTGCCCCGCATCCATATCCCTGCAGGTGACACTGCCTGAGCCCGGGTATGCTTAGACGCCGAGCGGTTTAGGGGAGCCATCCAAGATTTCGGGGCGCAGTGTAGCACGATCTACGTGTAGCCCTTTACCGCCAATGCGGGGCGACGTCCTTGACGGGCCTGCCCGAATGTCTCTTCGCGCGTTAGCGCGGGGCCATCGTTAGGGGCGGTCCGTCGACACCGAAAATAACTTTAGGGCACTAACACGAACTCCCCCAGGGTCGTCCAGTGGTTCCCAAACGGGTCGTCGGGTATCGTCCGGACTGCTAATTTCTGGCGGGACAGTGGATCGATGAAGGCCATATCGCTTCCTTCGGGAACTCGCCCAGAAGGATTCGTCGGCCTGCTCGAAGAAAAAGGCTATCGGAATTCGCGTTTCCGCGACGATAGAACGCGGCACGCAATGAATCGTAGGGGGTGGGCCGTGAGCTTTGACTTAATGGAAGTTATGGCGGCGAATGTCGATGTCCACCGCACGTTGTATCGCTGGGATCAAGAGGAGATTTATCGAGAGCGGTTCACCTGTCGGCCGGTCTCAGCGTTGCCGGACTGGGATGCCTTCATGGAATCGATCGTGCACCGTCTCCGTAGCGATGCCCTCCGCATCTTTGTCCTGTGGGATACAACGAAAAAGGCGCCGATAGGCCGCGTGACCACCTTCGATCATAATCCGCGAAATCGCAGTGCCGAGTTCGGGTACTATCTTCCGCCGGTCCATCGCCAGCACGGGTACGGTCGAGAGATGGTCCGACGTTTCCTGTCTGTGATGTTTTCCGACGGCATATGGCGTCTGCATAAGCTGTACGCGACTACTGCCTCCGGAAACATCCCCTCGATCCGCTTGTTGGAAGGACTGGGCTTTCACTTGGACGGGATTATGCGCGAGCATTACTGGTTTGAGACTGAAGTCCAAGATCAACGGTGCTATTCGCTCCTGGCGCGGGAGTGGACCGGACGTTAGGGGACATACGGACGCTTAGTGTATGCATCCCTTCCATGGGGGGGTGTTCATGCGGTAAGCATAGAATCGGTTGCTCGTCCGCAGGGCGTGTTATGCTGAGAGTCAAGGTCTCGCTTTTGGCGCCAAGCTGGAAGATAACGAACTGAGGTGTTCCACCTGGTTGAACTTCAATACTTTGAGCGGTCAGATTTTCCACAGCTGGTCGCATGGGTCACTTCCCCTGAGTTCTTATTGCAATGGGGTGGACCTGGTTTTGACTATCCTTTAGACGAGCCACAGTTGGAGCAGTATGTTTTGGAAGCGAACCGACCCGGCTCAAAGGTTCTGGTCTTTCGCGGATTTGACACTGAGAGTGGCAAAGTTGTCGGGCACATATCGCTGGGCCAAATCGATCGTAAGAATCAATCGGGAAGGATAGGTAAGGTTTTAGTAGGAGATCCCGCCATGCGCGGGAAAGGAATCGGCCAGAGCATGATCCGGCAAACGTTGGACATCGCATTCGACGGTCTCCAGTTGCACCGGGTGAGTCTTGGTGTATTTGATTTCAACCACTCCGCGATCGAAATGTACCGAAAAGTCGGTTTCACGTTGGAGGGGGTTCTACGGGACGCTCGAAAAATCGGCGACGACTACTGGAACCTTTGCGAAATGAGCATATTGGCTCACGAGTGGAAAACGAGAAAAACCGCCACACCCGTTTAAGTCATTAGTGGGAGTGCCTAAACGTGAGTTTTATGCGATGGGCAGTTCGGGACGCACCAAGCAGTGGGCCGACCTCTTGGGTTGGAACTTGCGCTCAAAAGCTATCTCGTTGGGTTCCCATAAATGCTTCCATATCTCGCTTTGTTCCCGTCCAAGGCTCCTTTCGCGGGCAATGCCCCGAGCGGTGGCCTCGTCCAGCGGCACCTCAAGCCAGACACGGTAGTTCAGAAACGGGACAATATCCGGGTGGAAGAGTCCGACGCCTTCCAGGATTAAGAAGCGTCTCACAACTAGATGGGTGGGAATGGTCGCCCATGAGTCCCAGTCGTCGCAACTGTCGTACGACAGTTCGCGAACGCCGCGCGCCAAGGGCACGAGCACCTGCCTCAGGAGCCGTTCCTGATCGAATCCGTACCAATCATCGGATTGCCTGAATACAGCGCTTGTACCAAATTCATCAATGGAAACGACGGGCGCGCACAATGGCTCTGCCATCGCCCGAGCAAGGGTGGTCTTGCCAGAGCCGCCATAGCCCGAGACACCGATTATTGCCGTGGATCCTGGAAGATCTCGGATCGGTTCGAGCATTTCGTCGAGTGGAGGATCCCATCGCCTGTGGCTGTTGTTCATGTAGCTCAGTGTACAAGAAATTAACGGGAAGATGGTTAATTACTGCCTCCTGTGCCACGTGATCATTCTATTTGCTATGGCGTATGAGAGGGCCAATGTCCCACAAGGAGGTCGGCGGTCCATTACCGGAGCTAATCGCCGCCGTTTAAAGTCTACCGGCCGTAGGCCTTCCCAAAGTGTAGGTTCGGGCGGGGATCGAGAGATCTCTGTATCGGGTGCCGACCATGCTCATGGGAATGGCGAGTAAGGGAATAATAAGGCGAAAAAATGAGGAGGGTGGCGCCAATGTGGATCGCGATGTGGATTGTCATCGCCTTCGTGGTGGTGACCCTGGCTGTAGTGGTCGGTATGTATATCTGGCCTTGGAAGCGAGCCCGCAACAAGTTTAAGTCGCGGTGACGCTCACCCGACGAAAAGCCCGGAAATGGGCACCACGTGGCGGACGGTTACTGTGCCTGTTAACAGCCAGCGGAGACCTTCTCCGTCGGGCGTCGGGCCTGTGTACGGTAGGCAACATCGGATATCCCGCAAAGTCCGCACCACGCCTAATCCGATATCGATGACCTCGACTACCTGGTTCCATCCCGAATCTTAGGTGAACAGCTATACGCCCCGGGCCGGGGTAGGGCGACCCGGGGATTAAGGTTTCGAGGTAACTGGGGTGGCACGATGTGCGCTAACAAGGTTCGGTAGCCATGCGGATTTCGCACCAATCCGACGTTTATAGCTCCAATACCCATAACTAATATACGGCGCGCACTTGAGCCCCAAGCAGCTTCAACTCAAGCCCATAAAAGTCACCCGCGGATTGCCCGATAATCACTCTCGGATTTTCCAGCCTAATATTCTCCTCTAATGACAAAAAAGGAGCCCCGAATTGTTCCAGCGAGTTTAGACTTCTGGGTCGCAAACTTAAACGTCCCCTCTAACTCCTTCGGTACCTCCATACCCTCAGAAAGTTTAAAACCAATGGCTCGCTTCTTCGGATCATCGACCGTATACATGACGTTGACGACGAGACCATCCTCATAAAAGACGTAGGCAAATCGGATATTGTCTACTTGAAAACGCGAGGTTTGTAACGGCTTGGCAGCAAACTCGATATCGCGTTCTTCTTTCAAAATGCGGTTGACATAATCCAATGTCTCCCGGCTTTCGACGACGGGGACAACCGTGAATGGATGCTGATATTTGTTCTTAAAGTAACGGGCTTCATTGGCGCGTAAACCAGCAAGCGCTTCGGCTACAGGTGAAGACTCTAAACCCATCGTAGACACGTTAGTAAAATCAACAATATACGGCATCGCCAAGGCTCCTTTTTTCCGACTAACCGGAATCCGAAATCTGCCTGCCACCTAGACACGAGATCGTTTCGGATTCATCCTAGGATACCGGTCCGCATCAGGTCAAACCCACCCGACCCATAAGGGCGAGGAGTGATTGCGGGACGGCCCCATGGTATTGCGTGGGCAGCCGGCCATCATTAATGGCAATGGATTAACGACGGCATGGCCGATGCGGCCGCCGTGATTGCCCCATGACCGGTAGCGCGTGGTAACATGATATTCGTTCTTGGTAAGCCGAGTTTTTTCTTTCTTCGGGAGGAGGCAGACATGTCGAGGGGTTGTCTGCTCATTGGTGCTCCTGCTAGCGGAAGTGGAAAGACAACAATTTCGTTGGCATTGATGGCACTCTTAACAGCACACGGAAAACGAGTACAGGCATTCAAAGTCGGACCCGATTATATCGATCCCGCCTTTCATCATCTTATCACAGGTCGACATTCCTACAATCTGGATGTGTGGATGGGTGGAGAGGAGGATGTCCGCCGGACGTTTACACGTCACAGTCAGGATGCGGACATTGCCCTCATCGAAGGCGTCATGGGGCTATTAGATGGCGTATCGTCGGACAGCAATTGGGGGTCGTCGGCCCACGTGGCGGAATTGTTGGACTGCCCCATTCTATTGGTGCTCGATATCCACGCGATGGCACGGTCGGCCGCGGCCGTCGTCAAAGGATTTCAGGTGTTGTCTGGGGGAGCATCAATTCGTGCGGTCGTGCTCAATCGGGCAGGAAGTGCGCGACACGGCGCCATGGTGAAGTCGGCCATCGAGCAGGAAACAGGCGTTCCCGTACTGGGTTATCTCATCCATGATGCGTCCATCGTATTGCCTGAACGGCACTTAGGCCTCATCACGGCACAGGAAACACGTGACGAAAGTCGCCGCAAGTTGGAGGTCACGGCGCAGATATTGGGGGAGTCCTTGGACGTCGAGGAACTTTGGCGCGTTGCCAACCAGTCGGACGACCATTCTAAATCGGTGGTGGTCCCACGTACTCCTAAGTCCCATCTATCAAAACGTCCCCGCGTTGCGGTGGCTTACGACCGGGCCTTTAATTTTTATTACCCGGCTAATCTAGACTTGCTGACCCAACTGGGGGCTGAACTTCTATGGTTTCAACCAACATCTGGCGATCACGTGCCGCGCGAGGCCACGCATCTCTATCTAGGCGGGGGATTCCCTGGGGAATACTTGGCGGACCTTGTCCAACACCCGGATATGCTGGCGGATGTCCGACACCGTGTTTTGTGCGACCAGATTCCGACGTTGGCCGAATGTGGTGGATATATGTTTCTGGGAGAGGCCATATGGTCCCATGGGACGCGATTTCCGATGGTGGGCGCGATTCCCATGGAAACGGAGATGACCCCATCATTACAGGAACTCGGGTACCGGGAAATGACGGTTCTCACCGAGGGCATCTTTCCGTTTGGAAGCCGGTTTCGAGGCCACGCGTATCATCACTCTCGGATCCGCCGCTCTAACGGCTTGGTTTCGGCATATCAGGTGTCATCGGCTCGTGCGCCCCTGGCTCCTGAGGGCCACGGCACTTCCAAACTTGTGGCGGGATATAGCCACCTGTATTTTCCGTCGGCCCCAGAAGCTGTTCGTACGTGGCTTGAACAGGCATAGCGGGGTATTCATGAAAAACCTGTCTTACCAGGCTTCGGAGGCATAATGAGAACCATTGACTGCGTTGTCCTCGATTTAGATGGAACCTTGCTGACTCGCGATAAAACAATCTCGGAAAGAAATCTTGAGGCACTGGAGGCTTGCCGGGAAAAAGGCATTCCCATCGTCATCGCCACGGGCCGTCCGCCGCGTGCGGTCCGGCATCTGCTTGTCACGGAGGCTTTGACGGGATTTGTGATTTACCTTGACGGTGCGTTAACCGTCTACGAATCCCGTGGGGTTGTCTACGAGCATCGGACCATTCCTACCCCAATTAGCACGCAAATCACCCATTTAGTGTTGTCCTTAGAACCTCATTCCACCATCTCGTTTGAGGTGGAGGATGCGTGGTATTGTCTCAAAGGGGATGTCGTTGAGGCCGTCGCACCCTACCCATTACCTCAGGTGGCGGATCACAAAGCGATGCAAACCCTCTCGCCCACGAAGATTATCATTTCGGGGTTTCCCAACTGGGAACGCGTTCTCCGCCCCTTCGATCCCTTTGTGCAAATTCAGGCCACAATTGACGGAGCCTTGATACAGATCTTCGAAAAATCCGTCTCCAAAGAGAGCGCGTTGAGTCGAGTGCTCGATGCGTTGGGCATAAAGCCTGAGAAAGTTATGGTGTTTGGGGATGGCCCGAATGATCTGGGGTTGTTTGCGTTCTGCGGGTACCCCGTGGCTATGGGGAATGCCATGGACTTGTTAAAAAGGCGCGCCAAATATGTTACGGCCACCAACGACCAGGACGGGGTAGCAGCGGCTTTACACCATCTCGGTATTATTTGAAGGGGGTGCCCGCAGCCTCCCGCGAAGGCTTCACGCGTTGACAAGGACGAAGACCTTCCATACCATGACGATAAGAAGCCGCGCACATCGTCCAAGGTGCTCGCCCCGACCGTATCGGTTGGGGATTACGAGAGAATAGGGAAACCGGTGCAAAACCGGTGCGGTCCCGCCACTGTAATCGAACCTTCGGTTCGAGAGCCAGGAGACCTGCCTTGGATGCGCAGAATCCGCCTTCGAGGAAAGGTCATGGAGATTCTGTCCCTATCCATAGACCGTCGTCGAGACGGTCTTCTTTATTACGATGGGTGGGACGTGCTCGTGGGGTATTCGTTTATTTTGGGAGGGGCGCGCAGCGGGAAAAGCCGCTACGCAGAAGAAAGGGTTGCGCTGCTCGCCGGACGAACTTCCGAGCCGGTGGTTTATCTTGCGACGGGAATCGTCACAGACCAGGAAATGCGCGATCGCATTGCCATTCACCAACAGAATCGTCCATCTCATTGGCTTACGGTTGAGGAGCCCATGGACGTGGCTCGATGGCTGGACGAACGCCAAGAGCCTGCAATTGTATTGCTTGATTGCCTCTCTTTGTTGCTTAACAACTGGATATATGCCGGCTTGACTGATGCCGCCATTGAACACCGCATTGGCGGGTTGTGCCGGTCCCTGGAGGCATTTCGTTACGATCTGGTTGTCGTCAGTAATGAGGTGGGGCAGGGTATTGTGCCCGAGTATCCTTTGGCCCGCCGCTACCGTGACGCGCTGGGCCGCTTGAACCAGCAGGTGGCGCGTGCCGCTGAACATGTCATTTGGATGGTAGCGGGACTCCCACTGGATGTTCGAAAGTTGGGACCAGAATGGTAAACACTTGGGACCTGGGAGCCATGGCATTGGGCGTTGACGCCTTGGTGGGCGATCCCCAGGGATGGCCGCACCCCGTAACCCTCATGGGCAGGGCCATCGGTGCTTACGACCGGCGCACGAATCGCGATGCCCTCGGCCCCGGTGGTCTGAGAATTCGTGGCATGCTCTTGGCAATTGGAATCCCGCTGATGGCCGGTGGAGCCACATGGATCCTGATATGGGGGCTGGGACGGGTTTGGTCACCACTGGCGTTGGCGACTGCCATTTGGATCACGTCCACCACGGTCGCGTGGAAGGGCTTGGGGGACGCAGGCCTCGAGGTTTACCATGCCTTGACTCAAGGATTACCTACGGCCCGGCGGGCAGTGGGGCAAATCGTGGGGCGTGACACCGACCATCTTTCGGAGAAGGATGTGATTCGGGCCGCCGTCGAAACACTGGCGGAAAACATCGTGGATGGCATCGTGGCCCCGATCGTCTACGCGGTCGTGGGAGGGGCTGCGCTCGCGATCGCGTATCGGGCAGTCAATACACTGGATTCGATGGTGGGCTATCGCGATGCTCGCTACCGGGATTTTGGGTGGGCCTCTGCCAGACTCGATGATGTCATGAATTTTATTCCCGCACGCCTGACCGTTGCGTTGCTGTGGGTGGGGATGGCTATTCTGAGGCTCGCACCCAGGCAGGCCTGGAGGACCATGCGGCGAGACGCGCGTCGCCATCCCAGTCCCAACGCGGGAATCCCCGAGGCGATGATGGCGGGCGGCCTTGGCGTGCGACTTGGGGGCCTCAATTATTATGGGGGCGTGCCCTCGCATCGGGCGGAGTTGGGCGATGCGACGCGTCCCCTGGAGCCCGAGGACATTCTCCGCGCCGTCCGAGTGGTCCACTGGACGGGCGTCATCATCGGTCTAGTCCTAGTGGCTGTGGGAGTATGTTTGTGGTCGGCGGCACAATGAGAAAGGTGCTGCAAAGTCTGGCACTGGTCGTGACCTTTGGAACCATTGTGCCCATGCCGGTCGTTGGGCGTGTCTATTACCATGCACTTCGCCGCAGCATGGGCTTTTTCCCGGTGGTTGGATGGGGATTGGGGCTGTTACTGTGGGGCTTAATGTGGGCGGGCAAGCATTTCGTTGCCCACTTTCCGGCGGCTGTGGTGACCTTGGCGTTGTACGTGCTGATGACAGGAGCCTTGCATCTTGACGGGTTGGCAGATACATTTGACGCCTTAGGGAGCCGCCGATCAGGTCCCGAGGCGTTGGCTGTGATGAAGGACAGCCGCATCGGCACCATGGGGGCTGTGGCTGTGATACTGGTGCTAATGGGGAAGGCAATCGCTTTTTCCCATCTTCCCGTATATGATTTTGGCGTTTGGGTGGTCGTGCCAGTCTTAGCCAGGACATCGGTTGTCTGGTTGATGATGGAAGTTCCAGCAGCGAGGCCCGAGGGACTCGGAACCCTGTATGCAGGGCAGCTATCTAAATGGACGCTTGCTGGGGCAACAGTGGTGGGGGTGCTGACGACCGTGGGCTTGTTGCCGTGGCGACAGGCATTGGAGCTGTTGATTCTCTCGACGGGCGTGACCCTGCTCTGGGGGCTCCTGATTTGCCGGCGGTTCGGCGGAGCCACGGGTGACACCTATGGAGCGCTCCTCGAAATTGTCGAATGGGTCGGGTTTCTCACCTTAACGGGGGGATGGGGCTTTGGACGTTAAACCTGCTGTGCACGGAGGCCAAGTACATACCGTTGCCCGCGCATTAGGCCTGCCGCTATCCAATGTTCTGGATTTCAGTGCGAACATCAATCCGTTAGGACCGCCGGAATCCGTGCGCCAGGCGTTGATGAATGCGCTCGATGACATCCGATTCTACCCCGATGCGACGCAGGCGGAAGCAAAGCATGTCATTGCGGATCGGCATGGGGTTTTCAACGACAACGTCCTCATCAGCAACGGGGCCACGGAAGCTATCGATTTGGCGTTGCGGGCGTTGTCCCCCAACCGTGTCTGGATTCTAGAGCCGGCGTTTAGCGAGTATCGGGCGGCAGCCCAGCGGAATCGTCTACCCGTGGTTTCGGTGCCGTTGGAGCGTCCCGATTTCGTACCCCCATGGGGCCGCTTGGCTGAGGAGATGCGGCCGGGCGATTGCCTTATTTGGAACAATCCGCATAATCCGAGCGGCCGCCACGTGGCAAGGAGTCATTTTTCGGCGCCTGTCCGGGCGTTGGCGGAACGCGGCGTGGCCCTTCTGATTGACGAATCGTTCATAGACTTTCTCGATGATGAGCCGGCAAACACAGCAATCTCAGAGGCTTTGCAACCGGGGAGCCGGGTGATCGTGGTGCGGTCGTTGACGAAGTATTTGGCGATACCCGGACTTCGATTCGGATATGCGATCGCGGACCAAGCCTGGGTGGCTAGCGTCGAGCGCTTGCGTGACCGCTGGAGCGTTGGCCATCTTGCACAAAAAGCGGCGTCGGTCGGCCTTCAAGACATGGCCTTTAGAAATGCCACGCAAAATTGGCTTCATCAGGAACAGCAGCAGGTTGCAGCTCTTTGGGGTCCCAGCGCCCTATATCAGCGGGAACCTACCGCAATGAACTTTTTTTTATTGCGCTGGACCGATGAAGATCTGTCTCGACGTGTGTCGCGCACCCTCTTTCATCGCGGCATCTTGGTCCGGCTCTGTTCGGATTTCGACGGGTTAGGGTCCGCGTATTGGCGCGTGGCGATTCGTACCAGAACGGAGAACCAGCGGCTCCATGCAACGGTTCAGGTGATTGTGGGCGAGGAAGGCAGTCGATGATAAAAAAGGACGGTAACGCGGCGTGCATCTGCTTTTGGACTAGCAGAAAGGTGCCGAAGATCCATCAATCGCATGACGTCGGCTGGGGGCCTATGTCGTGGGCTGATGGATTGGCTGGGAAAGGTGAGATGGAACTGCGAACAGATGTCGAACATGTTGGGGGAGACAAACAATGCATCGATATCCTGAAAGGATTGTCTGCTTGGCGTCGGAAATTCCCGGGATTTTAGCCGAACTCGGGGCATTGGATCGCGTGGTGGGCATATCCGCCTATACCACGTATCCCGAAGAGGCACTAAACATCCCTACGGTAAGTGGATTTCAACATGGCAGCGTGGACCGCATTATGGGCCCACAGCCTGACTTGGTCATCCTTACGTCCACCGTCCAACTGAAGCTAGCGGCGGGCCTGGCCGAGCGTGGCGCGTCGATTCTGCATCTCAATCCCCATCGCTTAGAGGATTTATTCGGCAACGTACGGTTGTTGGGGGCCACGGTCGGTGAGGCTCATCGGGCCGAGTCTTTGGTTCGGCGCCTACAAGGTGAAGTGGACGCCGTGCGCCAAGCGTCCCAAAGCCTCAAGCGTCGACCCCGTGTCTATTTTGAGGAATGGATGGATCCGTTGATTGCCGGGGTTGGTTGGGTGAGCGATTTAATTGATGCAGCCGGTGGGATCGATATCTTTCGCGAGCGTGCACTCCGTGGACGACTGGCCCGGGACCGGGTTGTGGCTCCGGAGGAATGGATCGCGGCCCAACCTGACATCATTTTTGCGTCATGGTGCGGGAAGCCCTTCGAATTAGACCAGATGCAGGCGCGTTCTCAGGCGGATCAGGTGCCTGCATTGCAAACCGGCCGCATCTTCGAGGTGGATGGCACAGTGCTTGAGTGTGGCATTCGGTTGGTCGACCGTCTCCAAGACATGGCGCGGATCATCCGGGAGGCTGTGTCATGAGCCCGGCGTTTCGATGGAGGACGCGCCATGGGGAAGCGCCGCCGTTGAATCGACAAGCGATGAGTCGCGCACAAGCGCGACTTGATGATCTGACCAAGCCTCGTGGCAGCCTCGGTCGGCTTGAACCGCTTATCGTGCATCTAGCGGGCATTAGTGGCCATGTCGTTCCCCGGATCGAGAAGCCATTAACCGTAATTTTTGCTGCGGACCATGGTGTTGTGGAAAAAGGCGTGTCTCTGTACGGCCCGGACGTGACCGAAGAAATGGCCGTGAACGTGGCCATGGGTAGTGCGGTCTCCAGCGTCCTTGCGCGTGGAGCGGGTTCAGATCTTTGGATGGTTGACGTGGGCATCCGGCGGCCCGTGCGACATCCTGGTGTCAGGGTGCGAAAGGTCGGCTTGGGAACGTGTAACATTGCGCAAGGGCCGGCCATGACCGCCGAGGAATTAAATCACGCGCTCGAGGTGGGATGGCAGACCGTGTGCGAGGCCGTCGACCAGGGCCACGATTTGATCATTCTGGGCGAACTGGGCATTGGAAACACCACGGCCGCGTCCGCGATGGCCGCTTGCCTTCTGGGCGTGCCAGCCGCAGATGTCGTGGGTCCTGGGACTGGAATTGGAGCCGAGACGTTGGTCCGAAAAACCGCCGTCATTGACTCCGCCCTTCGTGTTAACCAGCCTGACAGCCATGATGCCAGGGATGTTTTAAGAAAGCTGGGTGGATTCGAGATTGCTGCCATGAGCGGGGCGGTACTCGCGGCTGCTATGCAAGGCGTGCCGGTTTTGTTGGATGGGATGACAACTGGTGTGGCGGCACTAGCTGCGGTGCGCATGGAGCCGTCCACGGCGCGGTATTTGATTGCTGGCCATTGTTCTCCGGAACCAGCTCACAAGCTTATACTGGGTGCGCTTGATCTCACGCCGTTGTTGGACTTGAGCATGCGTCTCGGTGAAGGGTCGGGGGCCTTGCTGGCGCTGCCCCTCATAACCCAAGCATTGAAAATCGTGGCTGAGACGGCCACTTTTACGGACGCACGGGTGACCAATCCGCATCACGCAAGGGTTGCCGAAGAACCCGTGCAGCAGTCGGGCGGCGCGGGGCCGGTGGCGCTGGGGTTTACGCCGATGGAAAAGGAGGCGGTCTATAAGGTCATCTGGGCTCGGCGAGACATCCGCATTTTCCTACCAGATCCCGTTCCGGACGCTACCTTGGCCCGAATCTTGGATGCGGGTCACCGAGGGCCCTCAGTCGGGTTTATGCAACCGTGGAATTTCGTAATCATCCGCGATCAGGAGACCCGCCGGCGCCTGCAGGCGCTGGTTGAACGGGAGCGGGTGATTGCGGGGCAACATTATCCGGATGCCCAACGGGACTACTACCTACGTTTGAAAGTTGAAGGACTGATGGATGCGCCCATCACGCTCTGTGTGACTAATGATCCGACGCGGGGAGGCCCGCATGTCTTGGGACGCAACACGATACCTGAAACCGATGTGATGTCTACGGCTTGCGCTATCGAAAATATGTGGTTGGCTGCTCGGGCCGAAGGCGTGGCGATGGGCTGGGTCAGTATGTACCGGAAGGAAGACGTGCGGGATGTGTTGGGCATCCCCGAACATGTGGAGCCTGTGGCGTTGCTGACGGTGGGGTACACCCCGCATTTTCCGGAGATTCCGGTCCTGCAACGGGTGGGATGGCGCCAGCGCGTGGACCTCGCCTCTTTAGTTTATGAAGAGAGGTGGGGCAACCCAACTCATCGCATGGAAGAATAGCAGGCTGATTTCGATGTTGGGGTAATCATGGCAAGATTAGTAGACTAAACGGCGGAAAAAACCACTACTAGGATGGTGTACGAGCCCATGCCTACGGTGCTTTGATGAGGCATGCGTCTTTAGGGTTGGCCCGCGCATGCCTGAATTCGGACGGGGGGTTGGGATGTTGGGGCGGATTTAGCCATGCCTCCGAAAATCCGCGTTTGGCGGGGAGCCGCCGCAGAGGGGGACGAATAATCCCAATGTACTCCGGCAACGCGTATTGAGACCAATATTTCTCGTCCCAGAATGAACGGCCTCCATGTGCTTGGGAGGCCGTTCAGACACTGACACATGAGCAGGCACGTCAATGAGCGCACACAGAAGTCCCTACTTGGTCGGGAGCTTTAATTGAGGGTGGAGCATTTTTACCAATTCCTTCAATCCCATCACCAAGGCTGGCGATGGCTCGTTGACATAAGACGAGTCGGGGATGACGTCGACATGCCCGGTTTTTACCGCGGTGATGGCGGAAAAGCCCGCAAGGTGCTCTTCCTTGGACACGGTCGTTCCGGATTCGGGGTCGATGAGAATATCCTCAGGATTGGCCTTGACCACCTGTTCGGCGGTGACCTGGGGATACTGCTGCGTTGACAGT
This sequence comes from Sulfobacillus harzensis, assembly GCF_012933365.1. Classification (GTDB taxonomy): domain Bacteria; phylum Bacillota; class Sulfobacillia; order Sulfobacillales; family Sulfobacillaceae; genus Sulfobacillus_B; species Sulfobacillus_B harzensis. The sequence goes on from NZ_JABBVZ010000062.1 coordinate 16,260, forward strand.
CGGGCGCCTACATTAAACGCTCCCGCCATATCAATGAGGGCGTTGAGAAATGTATGGGGACCGGCGGTATAGAGTCCACCCAAATCGTAAAACACCGTCGGCCGAGTTTTCACGCGGCGAACCACCTGTTGGATGGTGGCGAGCTGATGCTTCATGTGGATCACGGTGGCACGCGCTTGGGCGGTTTTTCCCGTCGCGCGCCCTACCAACATAACATCGTGGTAGATGCCCTGAACTGAGGTGGGTTGCAGCACTAACACTGGAATATGGAACCGTGCCAATGAGCTCAGCCCTTTGATGCCCGTGGTGGCAATGACCAGATTGGGCTTGGCCGCCACAATTTTTTCGACGCTGATACCGGGATAGGAGGGCCCGATATTAGGGATGCCGTGCAATTGCTGTTTCCACGGTGCGGGCGTGTACTGAAATGTCGTCTGATCGGTGCCGACTATTTCTGGTTTTAAGCCTAAGTCTAGAGCAATTTCAGCGTTGCTAGGTTCCAAGGTGACGATCCGCGTGGCCGGCTTGGTTAATGTTATGGTGTGATGGAGATCGTCGGTAATGCGAATCAGGGCTGGTGGACGTGCTGCGGTGCTTGTTGTTGTTCCGCATCCGGCTAATATGCCGGTTCCGAACGTCAGTATTACGGTCATGCTGAGCCACTTATTAGACATGGTTCTGGTATCCTTCTCTCATCGTAAGATGAACCTCAGGCGAGAAGGGCCGCATAAAAAGAAGGCGGCGCCTGACAACCCGCAGGCTCGTCCGAATATTTGCAGGTAGGTCTCCTGGCTTTCGGATCATTGCATCTGACCGGCCTTCCAACAGATGTTGTGGCAGGTCTGCTCCCCGTAAACAGTGGCGGGTGCCGCTCAGGATTTTCGCCTGATTCCCTGTTATACACCTACAATTCGGTTGCATCGAGTGTATACATTCTGGCTGTTCCAGACAAGCCGCGCTCGTCCAGCCTGGTTAGTGCAGCCGATCCAAAAAGGGGCGATAAGCCGTGCCCAGGACGGCACCGACCCTTAAGATTACAGCGTATTGGCGGTTAGGATGCCGTGGTGGTTCATGATGCCGCCAGGGCCATAACCGGGTCCACCATCGTAATGATCGCGGCCTGCCTTCGGCATACTCTAGGACTGCGCGGTTCAGTGCATCGGCCTCTTTTTGATGAAAGGCGGGAGAACTAATGAGAGCGGATTCCTCCGGGTTACTCAAAAATCCTCCTTCCACCAGGACTGCTGGCATGGTTGTGTGTTTCAATACGTAAAATTGGCCCACGTGCACGCCCCGGTCCTTAAGGCCCGTCGTCGCGACCAGGTGACGTTGAACGATGGCCGCTAATGGGCGAGAGTCGGCAAAGTAATAGAATGTCTCTCCTCCCCTGGCGGTCCTCTTGCTGCTCCAATCTTGATGAAGGCTGATAAAGATGTCGGCATGGACCTGTTCGGCCAGGAGGACGCGGTTGCGAAGACCCGGTTTACCCGGCAAGCCGGGATTATACTCCCCACGGGTCAGATACACGCGGGCTCCTTCCGATGTCAGCAAAGATTCCAGCCGCCTTGCCACCGCCAAGTTGTTGGGGTCCTCCCACGCTCCGTTCGCACCTCGGGCTCCTGTGTGGGAACGACCGTTTGCATTCCCATTCCGGGGGTCCTTTCCATGACCAGGATCGAGGACAATAGTCCAGCTTTCTAATGCCTTGCAATTTTTCGATGGGCAACCATGGTTGCTCTTTGCCTTTACGCGTACGCAGAGAGGGGTGAGGGGACTCCCCCGGCCGGAGAGTGTGTAGCCCACCGCCGTCTGACTCGAGGCGGCCATTAACATCGCCCCGAGACTCAAGGCCGAAACCAGACCGTACCAACGAGGCATAAACTTCCTCCCAACGACATGTCGCTTCATTAAGTCATCGTATTTGGTTTGAGAGAGGGTGTCGTTCCCAATGGGACGACTCCGGCCGAACTTCGGTTCTGATCAGAATAGTATCTGGCCTAGTATGAGCAAAAACTTCAACCGATACCCCGGGAAAGAACGGCGTCGGTCATACATCCAGGCCGCCCGTGAGGCAGCAAAATTCCGCGCGGTTGTCCCGACTGTCCCCGGTCCGGAACATAGATCAAGTGAGGTGAAAGAGATCCGTAATCATCGGGTTCGGGTCATCGTGCGAAGACCGCAGATTGCCTAGAACTTTGTTGCGTTAAAGAGCACAACATGTTCGGACGGCAGAGTTGCGTTAGCAAGAGGTGGTGCCATGCCAGCCGAATTCCCGATTGTCAGAGCACGCCTAAAGAGTGGTCCCGCTTAACCAGTGGGGATAGAATATGGGAACAACACACCAATCGGTTGTGCCACGCCAGATCTTGAGCCGCGCTATAGATGAGCGCTGGGGGCGTGATGGGCAATGGCTGGTCGATCACGGCGAAACATGGGAGGGGAATCGCAATGAGTTTAGTCATCGCATGGCACGGCAAGTCGTCCAGCTTGTGGCGCGTGCTGCAATCGGCGTGGTCAGGATCGCTGCCACCGATTGCAATGGCATGGCACGATGGCCAACTGCCTGAACTACGGCGAGGGTGGATGGAGGTGCAAGAGGCCTTCGTGGTCCATTTTTGGCTCCACATTATCGCAGAGTCAACCCGGTACGGGAGCGCTGGTGGCGATGTGGATGACTTGCAGGGCGAAGGAGCCTTGGCGCTTTGGGAGGCGGTGTGTGCATTCCGTCCCGCGCACCACCAGACTACCTTCAGTGAATATGTGGAAAACACCATCCATCAGCGCATCCGCCGCGCATATCTCAAGCAACGGCGGCGGGATGAGCGGCTGAACGAACGGACGCTCGACATTGCGCAGGCGGTGCAGTCGCTACGCCCGGACGATCGCAAGGCTTTGGCATGGCGGCCAAGTATGGCCGCGACCTCCGTGGACTATGAAAAGTTTCGCAAGCGTCGGCAACGCGCGCGTCGTCGGCTCAAGATGCAGTTCGGGCAAAATCCCTAACGTTTGGAGGCGTGATGATGAAGGTGCTCCTTTTAGGCGGCACCCACTTCTTGGGGCGGCATCTGGTGGAGTCAGCCCTGAGATCGGGTCACGATGTTACCTTGTTCAACCGCGGAAAGACTGCCCCGGGGCTCTTTCCCAAGTCGGTAGAGCTCCGCGGTGACCGTGACGGCAACCTGGACGCGCTTCACGGCCGGAACTGGGACGTGGTGATCGATACAAGCGGCTACGTTCCGCGGGTGGTGCGGGCATCGGCAGAGCTCTTAAGGCCGCATGTGGGACGCTACGTGTTTGTCTCCAGTATTTCGGTCTATGCCGACTTTGACCAGGAGGGCATGGATGAGGAGTTTCCGGTAGGTGAGGTCGAGGACGCCGCCACCGAGGACGTGGCCGCCTTCTATGGTCCTTTGAAAGCGCTCTCAGAAGCGGCGGTCCAAGAGGTGTATGGGAACGATGCCTTTATTATCCGACCAGGCTTGATTGTGGGGCCGCATGATCCCACGGACCGTTTCACCTATTGGGTCCGTCGCTTTGGACGCGGCGACGATGTTTTGGTTCCCGGTTCCCCTGCGAGGCGGGTGCAGTTCATTGATGCCCGGGACTTGGCGGACTGGATGGTGCGCGCGGTGGAATCGGGCGTGGTGGGGATATACAACGCCACGGGCCCAGCCCATCCTTTGACCATGGGCGAGCTCGTGAAGACGTTGCAGTCTGCTATCCCGAATGCAGGCCGTCCCGTTTGGGTGAATGAAGACTTTTTAGCCCAACATCAGGTGGAGGAGTGGACCGAACTCCCGCTCTGGATTTCGGAAGCCGCCGGGTGGCCGGGGTTCATGGCCGTCAGTATTGAACGGGCTCTGGGTACCGGCCTTGCGTTCCGTCCGCTGACGGATACCATTCGCGACACCTGGCAGTGGGATCGTGACCGGATGGAACCGATGAAGGCGGGGATGGGACCCGAACGGGAAAAGGCTCTGTTAACCGAATGGTTTCAGCGATAACGGAAGCACCCTGATTTTAGCGGGTTCGACGGGCACAAGATTTGTCCGGTAATTTTTGGCTCCAGCCTTGCCCGGGAGAGGCTCTAACGAACATGCGAGCCCAGCCATTGTCCGACGCTGTGCGCTTGTCGGTTCCCAGGCAGCAGAGAAGGCGCGCGCGTGGAGACCTAAGTCGTCCAGGCTGCGCGGATATTCTTAGATTTGGTGAAGCTTCGTGTTTCTAAAGGCTGGAGTAGAAGCCGTAAGGTGCCGGTCGGATGGATGGGTCAAACGCCTAATGGGTCGGATGAGAATGCAATACCAGATTCCACAACGCGGTGGTACTGGGACCCTGAGGATAGACGACAAAGAGAAGTAAAAATACCACGAGACCAGTTCCAGCGGCGACCAGCCACGCACTGGCGGTCCACGGCGCCACCTTTTTATGGCGACGGAAGGCGGCACGCAAGGCATAACGAATGGTCAGAATGCCCAATACGGCCGCGGCGGTGGCAAGCAACACGTGTACCTGCAGAAAAATCTGATACGGTATGGCCATGGCCTTGGGACCGCCAAAATAGGTATCCCCAATAAGAAAACTTGCCGCGACATAACTAACAAAGAATGCGGCGCCTAATGTCGCCCCGGTTAGCATGAAGCGCCGGTGACGGCGGACGTGACGATGACGTATTTGATACCAGCCGGCCGTGACAAATCCAGCGCTGGTCAGCATTAAGAGCTCATTGAATAGATTCCAGGCTCGATGCACGGATGTCCCTCCCATCTACGGATTCAAAGTTAGAGCGGCTGCCGATTCCCTTCGGACGGGCCCCACACCTCTCTTGAGTATTCATAACCGTATCGCCAAGGATGGCCCCCCCAATGCGCGAGGTCACTTCCGCGGGGCGACCGCCATGCACACCTCCAGGAAGAGGCCAAGAATTTAACGAATCACGGGGCCCATTTGTAGCGCCTGCTTGTCCTCCGTCCAGGGATTCGTCAAAGTCAGGTTGACTGAAATGATAGAGCAGACGACTAACCCTTGACGACCGCAGTGGGACATTAG
>NZ_JABBVZ010000063.1 GCF_012933365.1 Sulfobacillus harzensis
CGGTTCTATGGGGAGGAGGGCGCTCAAGGGGCACTCGCTACCACAGCCAAGCCCCGAGGCCCCTCTTTACCTACCATCTAGAGGAGGATTTCGATGACAAGGAAAATGGTGGTGGCACTGACCGCCAGTATGGCAGGGAGCCTGCTCATGGCTGGATGCGGCCTGGGGACGCATCCAGCGGCCGGCCCGAGCAGCCCTGCCACCCACCCCAAAACCACGGCGCCATCCGATTCGACCTTGAAGTCCAACGGCGCCCCGTCTTCGACCGCGGCCGCGAGTGGCATATCGACAGCGGGGGAGGTGCCAGGCAGTTCGAGTCCGAGTCCATCGGCCTCGGCTCCACCCTTCATCCCCGCCGTGCAGCAAGACATGGCCTATATCGCGCCTCGGACGCTGATAAGCTTGGAGGCTCCGAAAGACATTCCCGTGGGAAGCTCCACGCTCTATTTGGGAAGCCGAGTGTTTGTGTCCGCCTCGGCTTATACGGTGCAGATAGAGCTCACCACGACACCGCTTGGGATTAATAACCCCAATCTAAACCAAGGCTCGAATGTGAGCCCGGCCAACGACATCGGAGGTTATGGCGGGGTCTCTTTTGAGACCGCTCCGCTCGCCGCCAGCGCATTGACGGGAGAGGTGAATTGGACACCGCCTGTGCCATCAGGCCTCCAGGCCGTCAATCTCGGGAACGGGATTGAAGGCAAAAGCTGGACCAGTGAGGGACAGACAGTCGTGGAATGGATGGAAGGCGAGTGGACCTTGGAGGCCAGCGGTGCTGTGCCGCGGGCATCGGTTGTCGGGGAGGCGTCGCGCATTGTAACCTATCTCCACACCCACCTCTTGCCGGAGACGCAAGGCTATCTCACCGTGACGGTAGCAGGGGATGGCAACCATACCGATATCGCCTGGCGATGGGGTACGACCAACTATCGCGTGTCGGACTTCCATTCAGCCATTAGTGGCATTAACATGGCCATGTCCATGACGCCCTATCCGCGGAACGGAAAGCCGTGGACCCGCACCAATACGCCGCCGTTTGCCGGTCAGAACGTGGTACTGATGCAAGGGAGCCGCATCGCACCGGCCATCCCCAACGGCTATCGATCCTCGACCAGCCCTAGCACAACCTTCTCCACGACCACCTATCATGCGGTGGAAGGATTCCGTGGAACGCTCGACGGGAAGCCGTTCATCCTAGACTTCTATGAACAATATCCAGTGGGCCAGTTTGTCGGCGTATCGTATGATAATCGGCCCGTCTATTTCGGTGTGGGACCCAGCGCCGTTTTCGACGTGTTAAACTTCACCGGGAATCAGGTGGTGCTGGGCAATACCGCTGCCGGCACCTATATGGCCATTAACTTGCAAACCGGACACACCATCACCAATCCGTCGGACGTCGTGCCGCTCAAGGGTTTTACGGGATTGGTAGCCCCGCCCGATATCCTGGGCCTTCCTGAAACCCATGATCTGGTCACCATTCCCTACGGTCCCCAATGACGAGGACAGGGAGAGCCGCCGACAGGAATCGGTTCATGAAGTCCCCGGGGAAACGGCCCGGGCGGGAAAAATGCCTTAGTTGGTCGACGGTCACCGGGGACGCCGTGAATCAATAGAGTCTAAACAAGGGTGAGAGCCGGAACAAACGAAGGGGTGGGTGGGTGTATCCTGTTGGGGAATTTGAGACCGCAAGGCTTTGGTTGCGGCAGCCGGTTGAAGCCGATATCCCGAGCCGCGTCGAGATCCCTCGCGACGCCGAAGAGAATCGGATGTATGGGGGAGATGGCACTCCCAAAACGTTTTCACCCGAGGAGGTTCGCCAGCGTTTGACGGCCTTGACGTCCCAAAACAGCGAGGTGAGCCGGTCATGGGTGCTCGCGGCCAAAATCTGGCCCGATGGGTTGGCTGTGTCCCAGCCGAAGGGTCGGTATATTGGCCAGATCACCATTTTCGCTATCGATCCCGATCACCGCAATGCTCGTCTGCGCATGGGCATCTATGACCGCCGATTTTGGTCGCAGGGATATGGCCGCGAGGCGGTTCGACGCATTCTGCAGCATGCGTTTGACGACCTTCACCTACATCGGATGGCCTTGCGGGTGGCGGCCTATAATCTCCGGGCTATTCGGAGCTATGAGAGCTGCGGGTTCGTGGTCGAGGGTCGTGAACGCGAATCGCTCTGGATGGATGAGCACTGGTGGGACGATGTAATCATGGGAGTTCTCGATTCCGAGTTCCAACAGAACGGACCGGTTTAGGCGATGAGGCGCATTGGAGATGACTCTTTGACGGTAGTCGGAATTCTGGGAGTAACACACGATCCTCAAATGCAGGCGCAATATCATTATCCGCTGTCGCTGATGGAGGAATTGATGCAAGAATTCGCACCGGATGTCGTCTGCGGGGAAGTGCATCCGAAAAGCTGGCGTCTATACCTCGAAACTGGCGACCCTTACGGCATTTTGAATGAAATCCAAGCGGAGTATCCTAGGCTTATTTTCCCGTTTTGCGAACGCCACGGGGTGGAATTTATCCCGGTGAATTGGTTCGAGGAAGATGTCTTTGACGAAGGCCCCTTTGATCGGTTCGGCGCCGACATCCAACAACGTCTCGAGAAGGATCTGGCTCAATGGAACCATAAGCAAATGGAGACCTGGAACCGGGGGCGCATCCCATTCAACTCTCCCGCCTACGACATTGTGACTCAAGCGATGTATGCATGGCTGCAGCAAGTTAACCCCGAGGTCCAAAACATCCAATGGAACGCTCGGCACAATATCATGGTAGCCCGTGTGGCTAGAGCCATTGCCGAACATCGGGGCAAACGCATCCTCTGCATTCACGGAGCCGACCATAATTATTGGTACCGGCACGCCTTAGGCGAGAGAACCGATATCGAGTTGGTCTATCCGTTGCGATAGCCCCAGAAGTACCGTAGTTGCAGCCGCACCTCATTGTGGACGGACCGCAGGGGATGAGAAGTTTCAGAGATGAGTTCGTGGTAGGGTCCCAATTCTTCCGTGGCGGCATCTGGACGGACAACGTCCTGGTGGCAGTCTTTCGTGGATGGGAATGGGGCTGACGGAAGACACCCGCGCACTCGCGCAAGGTATTTTTTCAGTCAGCCCGACACGGTACGTCAGCTTTAGTGAAAATCCACGTCAATGTGGCGACCTTGGTTTTTCTGGCTCTTCGGAAGCCTGACCTCCAGAATGCCATTCCTGTACGATGCTTTCGCACGGGTGTCATCTACCGGTGTGGGTAATGGCACCGTGCGGGCAAATTGCCCATAGTATCGTTCCATCCGGTGTACGTGCTCGTCTTCTCGGTCGTCCATCTGTTCAATTTTGCCGCTCAGATGCAGGTGATTATCGTGAACGGTAATGTTCACATCGTCCTTCTTCTCTAACCCGGGAATCTCGGCCGTGACAATGACCTCGTTGGGGGTTTCGCGAACATCGCAACGAACGCGTGGCATGTTGGCGAGGTGATTGTCAAACCAGTCGTCTTCGAACAGTCGGGGGAACGACGGGAACCAGTCCGAAGCACGTCTAGTGACAGTGAACGGATCGTAAGGGACGAGGGGCATGTTGTGACACCTCCGAGTCAGAATGTGGGATTGGGCCAGGTATTTGGACACCGCGACTAGGATTTCCAGTGACGATAAAAACTTGCGCTGAATTCGGATCCGATGCCTTGTGGACTTTCGGATCCCCACTGCGGCCGGGCAACGGGACCCCATCGGGAACTCTCGTCGGGTCGGATGACATTGGCTGCGACTAAAGGGCGTGGCTGACCATCCCAAAACCACCGCTTTAATGCTGGCCGAGGCGAGAGCCTCAGGAACGCATGCTCCATGTAGATTCTTCTCGGTACCTGTCATCGGCTTGACACCAGTTTGCCGATGGAATAATCTCGTATTCAACGAAATAGTTGAATAAGGGAGCGCGGTTAATGACGGACGATCATCGACGCTGGAAGGACGCGGTGTACGGGCAATTTGCCCGCATTGGCAAGGCACTTGGCCACGCGCGGCGACTAGAAATATTGGACCTGCTGTCTCAGGGACCGAAGAATGTAGAGACGCTGGCGAACGAGTTGGCGGCAAGCAGTGCTGCGGTTTCGCGGCATTTGCAAATCCTTTTTGAGGCCCATCTGGTGACGTTTGAGAAGCAGGGCACCTATGTGATTTATCAGTTGGCCCGTGATGCGGTTGCCGACCTCGTGCACCAAATTCAAGCCGTGAGTGAGGATGTACTCGCGGACGTCCGCGAGTTGCACCGCTTGTATTTGACGCAGCATGACGCCTTGGAGCCTGTGGGTCATGAGGAATTGAAAGACCTCATCGCGGCGGGGACGGTCTATCTCATCGATGTCCGGCCGCCGGCGGAATATGCTGAAGGCCACTTGCCAGGCGCCATCTCGGTGCCTCTGCCCGATGTGGCGGACCACTTTGCCGCCTGGCATGACGATCGTCCCATCGTCGCCTATTGCCGCGGGCGCTACTGCCTCTATGCCCGCGATGCCGTGCGGATACTACAGCAGCACGGCGTGGCCGCCCGCCGCAGTGAAGTGACTGTCTGGAATTGGGGAGGCCCACAGCCGATCGCTTAACACCTGGGTTCACGGACGTATGGAGGAGGTTCCCTATGATTTTTCGGCAATTTCTCCACGCGGATCCCGTGGTCGCCGCGTCATATCTGTTCGGGTGAGGGGGCCGGGCCATCGCGGCAGTGGTGGATCCACTCCCTGATCTCCGGCCATATCTGAACACTTTGCGAGACACTGGCTTGCAGCTGCGATACGTGATTGATACCCACACCCATGCCGACCATCTAAGCGTCGCCCGGGCATTGGCGGACGCCACCGGGGCGGCCTATGTGCGGTATGCGACCGCACCGGCACGGGAGCCAGTGCTTCGCGTGCACGACGGTGACCATTTAGATCTGGGAAACGTCGACGTCGCCATTTGGCACACGCCCGGCCACACCCCCGACCACATCAGTCTAGTGGTGACGGATCGGCGCCGGGGCCCAGAGCCGTGGTTTGTGTTGACGGGGCATGCGCTCATGATTGGCGATGCCGGGCGGCCCGATTTGGCGCCGACCGAGAGTGCTGCCGATCTCTATCAGATTCTTGCCAAGTTGATGACTCTCCCAGATTATGTCGAGGTGTATCCCGGGGCGTATGCAGGTTCGACGTGAGGGCGCGATTTGAGTGGAAAGGTCGTTTCCACCATCGGATTTGAACGGCGGTTCAATCCGGCGCTCAGGCCCCGGACGCAAGCGGACTTTGTGCAATTCATTCTTGAGACGCTGCCTCCCAAGCCCGATCATTTTGCCGACATCGTGGCCGCCAACCGCGAAGAGGGGGGTTAGATATGGCCAGGCCGGACCGGACCGACGCCGTGAATCGACGCATCCAGCGAGGGCAATTCTGGTGGCTTGCGGCCAATGTGCTGCTGGTTGGTGCGACTCTCGGTGTTGAGCGCACCATCGTGCCCCTATTGGGGCGCGACATTTATCATATCGGGTCAGCGGTGGCTTTGACGTTCATTGCCTCATTTGGGCTCACCAAGGCGTTGTTGAATCTAAGCGCCGGACGCTGGTCCGACCGCGTGGGGCGCTTGCCCATCCTCCGTCTGGGGTGGGTGGCGGGCATTCCTCTGGTTATATTGTTAATGACCGTCCATCAGTGGTGGGCGGTGGTTGCGGCCAACGTGTTCCTCGGTGCGAATCAAGGGTTGGCGTGGACGATGACGGTTACGGCGCAACTGGATGTCGTGGAGCCTGGACTGCGCGGTCTGGCCATGGGCATTAACGAAGCCATGGGATATCTCGGGGTGGCGGGAGCGACCGTTGCCGCCGGGGTGTTAGGGGCTGGGGGTCATCTCGAGACGCGGCCGTTTGTGTTTACGGGTGGGGTGGTTGCGATCGGTCTCGCCATGAGCCTCTTGGTCATTCGTGAAACCCGGACGCGGCCCGGGTCGGGTCCAGCCAACCCCGCAAATCGGACGTCGTTCTCCGCTATCTTTCACGACGCGACTTGGCGGCATCCGGCTCTCGGGACCTTGACAGCCGGGGGACTCCTCAACAAACTGGCCGACACCGCCGCCTGGGGCGTCTTGCCATTATATTTGGCGCGTCAGCACGAGGCCGTAGCTGCCATTAGCGTCATCGCCGGGATTTATGGCGGCGTCTGGGGATTCGCGCAGTTTGGCACCGGGCTGCTCTCCGATCACACCGGCCGGAAGCCGCTCATTGTGGTGGGGCTGGTGCTCCTGGGCGGTGGGTTGGCCGGGATGGTGGCGGTGGTGGGAACCACCGGGTGGAGTATCGCCGCCGGTGTCATGGGGCTCGGCATGGCCTTGGTGTACCCGGTGCTGAATGCGGCGGTCGCGGATGTGGCCGCACCCCAGGACCGGGGCGCCATTTTGGGTGTGTACCGCCTCTGGCGGGATGGGGGCTATGCCGTAGGCGGCCTGGGGATCGGGCTGCTGATGGCCGCTGTCGGAATCCGATGGAGTCTCGGGATTGTGAGCGGCCTGGTGCTCGCAGGGGCACTCTTTCTCGCCCTGCGGCTTCCGGAAACATATCGTCTGCCCCAAAAAGAGGGGAGACACGTGCGAAGTTAGGCACGCGGAAATGGTGTCACAAAATTGATGCGGGGAGTCCAGGACAATACACTGGGGAGAGATTTTGCTTACATGATTAATGAATTGTCAGGAGGACGGATGTGAACGATGTAAAGCTAATGGAGATATTAGAAGACCTGCCGGTCGGCCTTCACATCGAGGTGCCAGGGCTCGTATACCAACTCCATATTCCGGAGGTGACCGCCTTTAAATCCGATCGGGTGCCCAATCCCTACGCCAACATGATGGGGATAGCCAAGATTCCCGACGCTGACTTCGAGAGCGTTCTTGAGGCGGTCTTTTCCGCCTATGCGGGTGCGCCCTTTGGCTGGTTCGTTGGACCCTTGGCCGAGCCCAGGGATTTGCCCCAGCGACTGGAGGAGCGCGCTTTTCTTCTGGCGGAGCGGGTGCTGGGCATGGTGCTGGAGGATTTGACCGTGCCGATCCCGGAAAACGACGAGGTAGTCATCCGCCAAATTCAGCCCGAAGAGGTGCCGGACTATGCTGATGGATTGGCCAAAGCCTACGGTATGGGTATCAGCACGGATGCCCTAAACGTTGTGGCTTTGGGATCGCGTGGCGATTTGTTCATTGTGCAGCCGAAGGGATCGGATGAAGTGATTGGCTTTTCGCGGCTCGCCTATGTCACCCCCGATGTGGTGCTGTTGGGCGGGTCGGCGGTATCCGAAGGCTGGCGGGGCCGCGGCATTTATAAGACGCTCGTTGCGGCGCGATTGCGTCTCGCACGCCAGGCGGGCGCGAAGGCCGCACTGGTACAGGCTGTGGAAGACACCTCGGCGCCCATTTGCCGGCGTATGGGTTTTCGCGAAGTCGCGGAATATGGCTTCTACCTGGGGAACGCTGTCTTTGAAGGAATGGATTCATGATTACGTGGATTACCGATGCCATTGGGCGATGGACGACCCCCGATCCCGAAGAAGAGTTAATGATGGTGGGTCACGTGATGAAGGCGGATGACGGCTTGGTTCTAGTGGATCCGCCGGTCATTCCTGACCTTCCGCGCGTGTTGGCGAGCGTTGGTGCCGTGCGCGCGATTATCCTGACGACCCATGACCATACCCGCGGAAGCCGATATTTGAGCGATTTGTTTTCATGTCCCCTTTATGCCCCCGTTCACGCCGATCGGGGCCGGCTCCAAGTTGGTCGGGTGGAAAAACCCGTGTGGTATGAAGACGGCACACACCTCCCCGGAGGATTGGTGGCGCGGCGCATCGTCGTCACGGTGCCCGACGATCGACCCTACATGGATGAAATGAGTCTCGAGAGGTCAGACGTCCTCTTTGTCGGCGATCTGTTGGCGGGAACTCTCGGCGGAACGCTGGCCGTCTGTCCAGAGCAATTTCCCGGCGTGCGCCAGGTGGAGGAGAAGGGCCGAGCCGTGGCTGGTGCCTTGTTGGCCAGCATCAGTTCGCCTCCGCGACTGGTTCTCGCGGGCCATGGGTGGCCGTTTTCGGGGAATTGGCAGGCTGAGTTGACAAAACGGATATCGGAAGAGACTTGATGAGTTGAGGCTTATCGGTTTTCAGCGCTTCCGCCCAGGGCCTGAATGCTTGTGAGCTCTGGGGTTCACGTGATGGGTGGGGCGATGGTCCGATGAGATGTTCCCCTGGGCGGCTGAACGCTCGCTGGATCCGGAGGCTGGCGCGTTTATGCAGAACGCGCTCTATGATAAACGCAGTGTGATTACGGTTCCAAGATGCCGGGGCGAAGGGACAAGATGCCGTACCCTAGCGGACCATTGCACGAGGGTTTTCGCGCAGCGACACGCTCCCGGAAGTTCTTGCCAAGAAAGGATGGAAGAATGGCTGAAACGAGGGCAGGATATCGCGTGCGGGCGGTCGTTGCGGTGCACCTGCTCTTGCGGCGGGACTCCCAGGTGCTGCTGCTGCGCCGCTACAATACGGGATATCACGATGGGGATTACAGCGTTCCGGCAGGCCACGTGGAATCGAACGAAGGCATTCGGACGGCCATGCATCGGGAGGCGGAAGAAGAGATTGGCATTCGTATGCGGGACGAAGATCTGGAGCCCATCGGGGTTCTATATCGGAAGTCGGACTCGGAGCGCGTGGACTTTTTCTTCGGCTGCTCCCGGCGGGAGGGGCTGGTGGCAAATTGTGAGCCCGCGAAATGTGATGAGCTCCGTTGGTGTGATGTGCATGATCTACCCCGCAACGTGGTTCCCTATGTGCGTGAAGCGATCGCACTTTTCGGGGAGCGAGAGCGCTGGTTCGGGGAGTTCGGCTGGGATGAGGTCTGAGCCGACACATGGCCTGATTACGGTCCCCGGCTTTTGTGGAGCATTTGACGGGCGCGTTGTATCCCGCCCCGCGATGCCAGCGCCGGTGGTTTCGATAGGATACCCATTTGCAGGCAAACCGTCCTTTGGGGGATTAAAAGGTGGGTGGAGACGGATCCAGCATGTCTTGATGGATGTGGATGGGGTGATTGTCCCAGCCCGCCCATCCTTTCGCGACTGGCTTTCCGAACACGGCATTAGCGATGCCATGACGGCCCCATTTTTTAAGGGGCCATTTCAAGAGTGCCTGGTGGGCCGAGCCGATCTTCCCCAAGTGCTGACCCCATATCTTCCCCAGTGGGGATGGCGTCAGGGGGTCGAGGCGTTTATGGCAATTTGGTTTCGCGTCGAACAGGGAGTGAACAGTGAGCTTCTGACCATGCTGGATGCGCTCCGTCGAGAAAACGTGGGTGTTCATCTGGCAACCAATCAAGAAGCCCATCGGACCGGCTATTTGCTTTCAGAGATGGGACTCGCCGCCCACGTTGAGCAGGTGTTCGCGTCCTGCCGGGTCGGCCACATCAAGCCCTCTGAATCCTATCTTTCGGCCATCGTCAGCGGGCTCGGTTGTTCGAAGGGCGAACTGTTATTGTGGGATGACAGCCCATACAATGTGGAGCAAGCTCGGGAGTTCGGGTTGAAGGCCGAACTCTTTCACTCGGCGCCGCAATTCCGTAATCGGATGCGCGATTATTTTCCTCTCTTGATCCTTTGAGGGGCGCCACCCTGACACGGTTTGGTGAGACCCCAGTCAAACCGGGAATGCCTCATGAAAGTGCAACTCCGGGTGTGGGGCGGGAGCGTGGTCGTGGCACCCATTTCGGAACCGGCGAGCCGACGTAGGGGGATGGTAAACGTGGTGCAATACTTTATCGGGATCGCGCCTCCCAAGGCCGACCGGGATCGCATCCGGGATTTTCGCGGGCGGTGGCGTTCCGCTCGGCATGTCCTTACCGAGCCTCATATTACTGTCAAGGCCCAAGGCGGACTCAGTGAAGACCTCGGGTGGGTCAAGGCGGTCCGCCGGGTTTGTCGGACCTGGCACTCCTTTGACGTGGAAATCCGGGGCCCCCACATGTTTGGCGCCACGGTGGTGTATTTAAGTGTGAAGTCGCCTGCTTTGCCGGTACTGCATGAGCAGATTCTGGCGTGCGTGCCGCCACCGGCGGACACCATGCAGCAATATTTCGAAGGCGAGTGGTATGTGCCCCATTTGATCCTTGGACAATCGTCCTGGGGAATGACGGATGCCGAGCTTCAGGCCATGTATCGAGAGGCCGACACGCTCTCCTTCCGTGGTCCGTTCACAGCAACCGGCCTGCAAATCTTTCGTGGACTGACGCCGGGGCGGTACGAACCCTATATCCAGATTCCCTTTGGTTACTCCGATTAGCCATAACCTTGCCATGGCTTCTGGAGGCGAAGCGCTGGCCGCGAGGTCAAATGCCCAGCGTCTTCGTCATCGTGACGGCGGCAAGGGTCCTTTTGTCCCACTCGAGCGTCGTGTCCGAAATGACGTGAAACCCGTTCCGTACCCAGAAGTCCAGCACCCGGTCATCATACCCCGTCACGACGTCAATGCGGATGGTGCGGCTGTCGTGCGACCGTACGAAGGCTTCCAGCCCTTGATAGACTTGTTGGCCGAATCCCTGATGTGCATAGCTCTGGTGGACCATCAGCAACGACAGATAGGTTTCCGTGCCGAGCTTGACGTCAATGAGCCCGATGATCTGGCCTGATGCTTTTCCCACAACCTTGCATGGCCAAAAGCCAGCGTTCCTCGTCGTTTTCGTTTCCTCGGCCATCCAGTCGCGTGTCACGATGTTGCGACTAAGATGGCGATGGATGAACGCGGGGTGCGAGTTGTACACCCGGACGAGACCGTCAATGTCGGCCGACTGTGCAAAGTCTACGTATACATCCTGCGTTTCGAAGATCATCGTTTCCCGGCCCACCTTTCATGCGCATTTAATTGATCCAAAGTCGGACGACCGCCTGTTCGCCTGGACGCCCATAGTCGTTGATGGGCTGTACGGAAATCGTATTTTCTCCGGGCTGCAGACTAACGTGAATCACTGCCTCTTCCGTCGTCCAGCGATGGGCGTTCAGCGCTACCTCGTAATGGTCAAACCATGGCATGGAATGCCGCAAGCTGAGTTCAATACCACGGGCGATCTCGGAAGCCCCATCGGCGGATACGGCCGGCGCCCATTGCAACTCGACGCCGTTTATCGGCACCGCAATTTTCGAGCGATCGGTGGTAAATGTCACCGCTTGGGCCATCCGTTGAAAAACAATGGGCGGCAGGACATCGACGTCATAGAAATAAAGCTCCCGACAGGAATCATTCCCCGTGACCGACTTCGGTCGGTTGAGGCTGTACGAGCGTCGGAACACGAATTGATCATAGTACTCTTCCCAGAACCGTATGAAGCTGTCCACGTCTCCATGATCAGGCAGGGACCGCCAGACCTCATCTCGATCGAATCCGTCCGGCACCTCCATGGTCTCATAATCCACCGTGTCATGGGATTCCATGGGGGTGTAGTCCTGCCGAATATCGGCGTCGCGGCTCATGCGGAGATCATGAAAAGCGCGGCTCCGGACCCGGTCGTGTATTTCCAAGGCCGAGAGCACCGCGCCATCCCGCGCCGCATAAAAGAGGTTTAGCTGGGGATCGAGCACCACCCATTTACCGTGCTCGGTGCTCCATACATCCACCACTACATGGGCCTTCCCGAGCCCCTCGTCCGCACCAGGGCGGCGCAATCCGATCACCCGGGCGGGAAATGCAAAGGCCGCCAACACTTGTTGGAGCATGTGGGCGAACTCCACGCACCGAAAGGTTACTGAGCCTTCCTGCGCCCCACGCAATAGGCCGAGACCGCTTAAATCGGGGGCTTCGTTCCAGCCCTGATGATGGGACAGGTGATGCACCCAATCCATCAACCGTAAGATTTGTCCCCATTGGGTTGGAATTTGGCGGAGCTCCTCCTCGAGTCGGGTGGCTTCCCGCAAGCGGCGCCGCAAATCCGGTTCGTTCGCCCAGTGATAGAGGGAATAGGCGGGACTTTGCTCTTGATGTTGATACTCCAATAGACGCCACCGATATGGGCGAATCATAGAATCACCGCTTTCCTAGGTCGATATTGTGGCATGCGTGCACCGCATCTCCTGTCGATTAAATCTTTCCTTGCCTCCCCCCCTGAGGAAGCGAGTCAAGAACCGTTTTGGGCTTATGCCTGTGCCAACGTACGGTTGGTTCACGGCTACCTACTCGCGACTCGGCATAAAGCGTTTGGGATTTAACGCCTCCGATTCGATGACAATGGCACTAAGGCCGCTATCCGTCGTCGTTTCGTGCCATTCACCGGCTTCCCAAAATACCGCGTCGCCTACGGCGACAGGAACGGCGCCGGATGAGCCGCATCGCACCCATCCCTGCCCTGAAACAATCAGGAGGAGTTGTGGCGAGGCGGCTTTATGAAAGCCAATCACTCCGTTTGATGCCAGATGCATTGACCCTATGTGAGCCGGTTTCTCCGTCATCACAATCCGCGACATGACGAAATTCGAATCGAAATGACGAATTCGCTTGCCGCTCTCCTCGCCGAATCGAAAGATTTGCACCGAATATTGCCCCGTTCCTGCGCGTTTCAAATTTCAATGCCCGTGGACTGCACATCCATCGTGTGAAATGCTGAAGCCGAGACTTGGTTCCTCCGTGATTCCGGCCATCACGCAAAGAAAATTTGGAGGCATAGCTCTGTCAAGCGCGAGAAGCTAGTCTCACAACTCGTAATCTTCGCGACGGGACTCGTTTAATCCTCTCCACGGGGAATAGGCCTTTCGTACACCCGTGGCCTCAACCAACGATGCGCCTCGCGATTCTCACCATTCGCAGACTGAGGGAAAGGTGATAGGGGATGGGAAGGTCGTATGGCCCAATCAAGAGAACTACATTCCCTGAAATATTGTCGGAAAATAACAATTGTTACATCTTGCGAGAATACCGGGCTGATGGTACGTTGTTTCTCAGAAAGGAGAGATAAATATGAAAAAAGGAGCGGGCTCCGGTTCCGGAGCGGAACTGATTTCCCGCCTCGATCGAATCCCCATCTGGCCCTTCGGCAGCACAGTGCTATGGGTGATCGGGATGGGGTTTTTGGTGGCCTTCTACGATATTACCAACGTCTCTTTTGCACTACCGAAAATTGCGGGTTACTTCCACCTTTCCTCAGCGGCATCAGCCATTCCTGTGACGGCCAGCTTGCTGGGATACATCTTGGGTTCTTACCTCAATAGCACGTTGGCAGATCTGAAGGGGCGCCGCACCGCGATTATTTCCGCAACCATCCTCTTTACTGTGGGTTCTTTGGCGACCACCTTTTCGTTTAGTTACGGTTGGCTGATTGTGTGGCGATTTGTCACGGGCATGGGCATCGGCGCGGAGATTGCCGCCATCTCCACTTACATTGGTGAAATGGCGCCGGCGCCCGTCCGGGGTCGGTATACGGGCATGGCCAACATCTGGTCATTTACGGGGCTGGCCGTTGTCCCGTTCGTTGCCCTGGGTTTGCTAACTCACTTCAGCTGGGGCTGGCGCGGCATGTTTTTTGTGGGGGCTTTGGCGGGACTGACCCTCATCTGGGCGTTCCGCATCCCCGAGTCCCCCCGTTGGCTGATTGCCCACGATCGGCTGGCGGAAGCTGAAGCGGTCATCCAAAATGGCGAGGCGCGGGCTGAGAAAAAGCTCGGCAAGAGTCTTCCCGCACCGGTGCTACTGGCGGATGAGACGCACGAGCAGAAGTTTCCCACAAGCGCCCTCTTCCGGCCGCCCTATCTGGGACGCTGGTTGCTCTTGTTCTTTGTCTGGGTGTTTATGTATCTCAGCGACTATGCCTGGCTAGGAATGGCCCCGACACTGCTGGTTGACAAGGGCTATTCGCTGGCCAGTAGTACACTGTTCCTTCTGGTAACCGGAATCGGGTACCCCATCGGCGCCATTTTGTCGGCCTGGTTTGGCGACCGGTTTGAGCGCAAGTATTCGATTCTGGTCGGGATCGTCGTCTATGCGTTAAGTCTCGCGGCATTTGGCCTCTTCCCCAGTGGGGCCACCATCGTCATTGCCGGGTTCATTCTCTCGGTGGCGCTGGTGTTCTTCTTCCCGCTGCTGTACGCCTTGACCGCTGAGAGCTTTCCTACGCAGGCGCGCGCGACGGGCGTGTCCTTAACCGACGGCATTGGCCACGTGGGAGGGGCGCTGGCACCCATCTTCACGTTGGCCATTTATGCGGCCTTTGGCCACACCGGTTTCTTGATGGCGTTTATGTACATGGCGTTGACCGCCATCATCTGCGCCATTCTGCTCCCGTTCGGCGTGGCCGCGACCCGCAAGTCACTCGAGGTTGTGCACCACGAACCGGCCGATTCGGTGGGAGTTGTTTCCCAGTAATGGCCAATACCCAACATCGGGACGGGAATGTTCTTTCCCGTCCCGCCTTCTTGGGAGGCCTCCGATCGCCAAACGCTCGATCAACCCTGCGGTACGGGTTTCTTATCGTCGTCTGGGGCGTGGTCTGGCCTCTGTCAAAAATTGCGTTGGCGTCGTGCCCTCCGGTCTTGTTCGCGGGACTTCGCGTGATGATTGGGGGCATAGTCCTGCTTCCCTGGGCGATTCGGGGACTCGACCGCGAGTCCGTGGGAGTCAACCTCATTTTGGCTCTTCTGAACGTCTTCTTCTTTTACGGGCTGCAGAATATTGCCCTTCAGTACGAACCGGCCGGGCTCATCTCCATTCTGGTCTATATCCAACCGGTGGTGACAGCCGTGCTGGCCCGCCTGTGGCTGAAGGAATGGCTCACGCCGGTAAAGCTTGTGGGCATCATCCTCGGCTTTTTGGGCGTGGCCTTCATTAGTGCGGGTCAGCTGGATGTCCGAGAGGTGGGGGGCCTGGCTGTCGCGGCAGGCTTAGCGGCCGGGTTTTCCTGGGGGTTGGGTACCGTGGTGTATAAGAAATTCCGCCGTCACCCCCGCCCGGTGCACGACGTGGGTATTCAATTCGCCGTAGGCGGGGTGCTGTTGCTGGGGCTTGGCAGCGTGACCGAGCATTGGGGGACGGTTCATTGGTCGGGTGTCTTTGTGGCCGATTTGTTGTGCGTGGGATTGCTGGGGACGGCGCTGGCCTGGATTATTTGGTCCGGGCTGGTGCAGGCCGGCGAGGCCTCGCGCGTTGCCGCCTGGAGCTTCTTGGTGCCGGTTTTGGCCACCGTTCTCTCAGTGTGGTGGATGGGTGAACCGCTGACGACGGGACTCGTGGCCGGTGGCGTCAGCGTGATGGTGGGCTTGTATTTAATCAACGGAGTTAAACGAGTGGCCGGTGGGAGGTAGAGACATGTCGCGGGTGAAGACATTGAGTGAAGCCTTGATTCAGGCAGAAGCCAAGGGGCAGGACCGTCCAGCCCTTTACTATTTCGATACCGTGATGACCTATGGCGAGCTGCTGGACACGGTCATGCGGGTGGCCCAGGGCCTAAAGACGCTCGGGGTCAAGCCCCGTGATCGGGTAGCGGTGATGCTGCAAAATATGCCGGCCTCGGTGGTGGTGCACTTCGCAGTATGGGCTTTGGGCGCGGCGGTGGTGCCGGTCAACGTGATGCTGACACGGGGCGAAATAGGGGCGCAGTTAATGGATGCCGGGGCGTCGGTGCTGGTCGCGCTGACCTCCCTCGCGGACCGGGTGGAAGGGCTCGACCAGGAGCTGTCGGCGCTCGACGCCATCGTTCTCGTCGACGACCGCCAAGACTTTTCTGGAATGGCTCCGTTGTGGCTGCCACCCCATGGGGCGGCAAGCCCGCCCATGGTCAGTTATCAGAATTTGTTGGACCAGCCGCCGTTGAATCCCGAACAGTGGGTCCCCACTAACGAGGGCGACATGGCGCTTCTAACCTACACATCGGGGACAACCGGCGTGCCCAAGGGGGCGGTTAATACCCATGGCCAGATGCTGCACAACGTGTTCATTTACGAGAGCCTGGCTTTGCTGTCGGGGGATACCGTCAACGTGGCGTTTGCGCCGCTGTTTCACATCACCGGGTCGGTGGCGGGCCTGGCCGCCGCGGTGGGGCTGGCTGCACCTCTGGTGCTCCTGTATCGGTTTGACCCGCGGGTGGCGGCCGAGGCCATTCAACGGCGTCGAGCCGAATTTACGGTGGGGGCGATTACCACATATCTCGGGATGTTGGCACTAGAGGACCTCGATGCCTACGACCTCTCCAGCCTCACGCGGGCGTACAGCGGCGGGGCCCCGGTCGCGGAAGCCACCTTAACCGCGTTTCATGCGCGCACCGGCATTTATATCCATAATGTCTACGGTTTAACGGAGAGCAACAACGGTCTCATTATGGTTCCCTGGGGCGAGCGTGCCCCGGTTGACCCGGAATCGGGCGCGCTCTCCATCGGCCGAACCGGCTCCGGTGTCGAGGCCAGCATCCGCGATATGGATGATCCCCGTCAAGAGGTGCCCGCCGGGAGTTTGGGCGAACTGGCTTTGAAAGGGCCCTCCATCATCGAGGCGTATTGGCAGAGGCCGGACGCCAACCGAGCCAGCTTTATCGACGGCTGGTTTCTCACCGGTGATGTGGCGCGCATGAGCGCTGATGGTTGGATTTATATCGTCGACCGAAAAAAAGATGTCATCATTTCGGCGGGGAACAAGGTGTGGCCGCGCGATGTGGAGGATGCCTTGTATCAGCACCCTGGCGTGCTGGAAGCGGTGGTGGTGGGTCTCCCGGACCCCTATCGCGGGGAAGCGGTGACCGCCTTCGTGGTGAGGAGTTCCGCCGGGGCGAATCTGGAGCCCAAAGAGCTTGAGGCGTTTCTTCGCGAACGGCTGGCGGCCTACAAAATCCCCCGAGCTATTCACTGGGTGGACTCGATACCCAAGACGGCGACCGGCAAATTTCTCCGGCGGGCCTTTCGCCAATGAGGCGCTCGCTCAGCGCAGCGATGGCACCAGCGCCCCAATTAAGTATTCACCGATGCGGTGCGGCGCTTTCGGTGGGTAACCGCATAGCCTGCCAGCATGATGAGGGGGATAAGAAACAGATACCCGATGTAAAAGGGCAGCAAATAGCTCTGAAAGATGTGGGTCAGCTGGGCAATGTTGGTGATGCGCTGGGCCAAGAGACCGATTAGCAACATCGCTGCGCAGGCCACGATGCGGTACGTGGTCATCCCGGTTCTTTGGATTGCCGCCATGCTATAGTGGACCACGGCCCAAAGTCTAATGGCGATGAAGGCGAGCACGAAAAGACCCCAGAGCACCACCACCAACAGCCCGATTTTATTCACAATGAGTCCGGAGATGCTGACAAGTCGTAATGCGGAAATTCCCGGCCACTGCAGTGTAATGAGAAAGTCGGGTCCTGTGGCCGAAATGATGAGGAAGAAGCCCCATAAAAAGGCTACGAAGGCGCCTAGAAAGAGGAGATGGGCTGCCCGCTCGCCTTCCTTTCGGTTTTGCGGTCGGAGGTAGGGATACATGAGCGGGGCCGCCTCAATGCCGACGAATATATAGGCCTGGTGATAGGCGCCCGACAATATCCGTGGAATCATAATCTCGGTTGAGGGGATCATGGAGAAGGCGTACTGGCCTTGTGGGAACAGCATGATGCCAATAAGAATGGAGAGCCCCATGGTGGGCAAGATCACCAGCTCCATTAGCCTGGCCATGGGCGCCATACCGTACCATACTGCGAACAATGCCGTCCCCAAGAGCGGTGTCTCCGCAACCCAAAACGGCATCGACATGAGAAAAAACGTACGCAGTACAAAGCCGAAGTTGGCGATGACGGCGATGGCCAGGGCGACATGGCCAAGAACTGCGATCATCTCGATGGGCCAAGCGAAAATACCAAGGTATCGGCGCAGCACTTGCGGTTCCGATGCCCCTTGATGCAATCGGGCCACCATCAAGAGAAGCCAGAGGGCCAAATAGGCGCCCGCGCATTCCAAGAGGTAGCCGTAGAGCGCATCTGGCCCGGCATCCATGACCAGTTCTCGCGGGAACTGAAAGATGCCCAGGCCAATAAAGGAGCCCAGCACGAGCACGCCAAATTCTAGGGGACTAATATGCGGTGTAGTCGGGGAACGGGAATTCGCCAATTCGACACCTCCATGGCAGACACTGCTTAGGTAACAGCTCCGGTATTGGTTATTTGCACACGGGTCGATACGGTAATGTCGGCATGGGCATACGCCTGTCGCATAACCTGGCGGCTCACAGTTTCGGGATGCCACCAGGCATAGCGCTCCCCATAGTCCACGGGATTGGTGCCGTGCTGTTGCAGCAGCACCAACGTGCTGAGCACTTGGGCGCCGAGCTTCTGGGCGGCGAGATGCTCCACGGATTTGACGGTATCCGCATGGAGCTGCATGTCCACGGCCTCTTCCAAGGTGCCCACGAAGTGCATTGTGAGGAAAATATGCATGCGGCCAGACTGCCAGCGAATCCGATAATGCGATGAAGCCACAATCGACCGAATGCCGATCGTATGGTTTCGCCAGGTGATCATCAAATCGCCCTTTTTGGTGCGTCCCATCAGATAGCCGAGGTCGACGGTTTGCGCGCGCGTCAGGACAATGGCCGGTTGGAAGTGGCGGTAGACGACGACGTTAGCAATTCGAAATCCGCTTTGGTTCGCTTCAATCCACGGCATCCACATGGAATGGTCGGGAGCGAGGTCATTAGCCAGTTGCGTCTCCAGGGTCCACTGACGCTGTTGAAAGTCCACCGCAGAACAACGAGGGCAAGAAAACGTATCATAAATGTAGACGGCCGGCGGAATTTGTGCGGCGGGTTGGCGTTCGAACAGTCGGTCGACCGAGGACGTGGCCGCAACATAGGCGGAATTGTCCATGGTGCCGAGCCGGTTGAGCCAGTCCTGAACTTGAGCCATTTGCGCGGCGGACAGTTTGCTCGAGAAAGCGATGAGCTGCACTTGGCCCAGATAGAGATCTTGCCCAACCATGGTCTGCGCTTTGGCGAAGGCCCGTCCCGGTGTGGCGCCGGTGGCTTCTACCGTGTAGAATTGCTTTCCGCTGGAATTGGTGCCGCTTGTGACGCTGGTGAGTTCGGTTGACGTGGGGATTTGAAACAACATGCGAATGGTGTTGCCCTGGCCAGGCGCAAAACCCAGTATCAGGACCAGTGCACGCTCGTCGACCGGCACGCTGCTGCCGCATCCAGAGAGTCCAAATATCAACACAACGCACAAGAGGCCGAACCACAGCCGTCGCATCATGGGTGATAGTCCTTTTGAGCCTCAAAAAGGTCAACCTTGACAGTGGACTTGGTCGAGGCCTGGCGCTGGGATAAAGTCAGCGGCCGGACATCCGCCGGCCGGCGGCGCAGCGTGGGGAATGGCGCGCGGATCCAGGAGTCCAGGAGATCGCGAAGACGGATGGGCGTAAACGGGGAGAGATAGGGAACACCATAGTTCTCCAAGGCGGTTAGGTGAACGATGACGGCGACCGTCGCTAAGACCAGCCCGTAAACACCCCAAATCTCTGCGACGACGATAAAGAGCCAAAAGAGCCAACGCCAGGTAGCCGCCATTTCCATGGAGGGGCTGCTAAAGAGCCCGAGCGCCGTCAGGGTGACCGCCACAATCATGATATCGCTGACAATGCCGGCCTTGACGATGGCTGTTCCCACCACCACACCGCCGACGGTGCCGATGGTGGTGCCGATTTGCACGGGCAAGCGCTGAGCGGCTTCCCGCAAAATCTCAATAATCGCCCACATCACGATGACTTCCCCGATGGGGGGATGGGGATGTTTTCACGCGATCCGGCAAGCGTCAAGATAAGCTTAATTGGCAGCAAATCGGGATTGATGGACGTCAACGCAATATAGAGGGGCATGAGGTAGAGACCGATAATCAAGCCCACAAAGCGCACCAGGCGTACGAGAGAACTGTCCCAACAGGGCATGGCATAGTCCTGGGAGGTCTGATAGTAGTCCATCAAGGTGTTGGGCAAAATCAGCACGAACGGGTCATTGGCTACAAGAACCGCCACCTTGCCTTGATTTAGGCTCCGCGCCACCATGTCGACGCGGTCGGTCTCGCGTACCTGGGGAAATATCGTCCAGTGGCGATCGGCAAGAAACTCGGCCACCTCTTGAGCGGATTGAATCGAATCGACTTCAATGCCCTTCAGTCGCTCGGCGACCGCGTGAACGATGCTGGGGTTGGTAACACCCTCTAGATTGGCGAGAGCGATGCGAGACTCCGCCCCCTGGGACAGCGTTTGGGCGTGAAATCGGAGCTTCTCCGTGGGCAGGCGGCTTCGCAATAGGGCCATTTGCGTGCCTAACACTTCGATAAAGGCTTCCTGCGGGCCTTTGACACTCGGCTCGGATTTCACCGTCGACACCGAGCGAGACGGGATTTTGGCCGTGTCGAGCAGCAAGCAGCTGGCCACGCCGTCAAGGAAAAAGAGCGTGTTGCCTTGCATCATCCCGGCAATGGCCTTGCTCCAGGTGGTCTCTTGGGTGATTTTTCCCACTCCCACAAAAGCGGATTGAAAGGCGGTCATCAGCGCTTCGGGAGGCTGTCCGGCTAAGGCTTGCGAACTCCAATAGTATTGCAGCGAATGAACTAAATCGCCATCCAACACGGTTGGATTGACCATGCCGGTGACATAGGCGATGAATCCGCGCCACTGCAAGGCCTTTCCCAACAACAAGCGGTGGATGACAATATCGGCCGATTGGCCCAGGGTGGAATGCAGGCGATTGTAGGACACCGTGAGGTCGGCTGAGATGTCATCGACGGAACCGCTGGTCTTCAGTTCGGAAACCCAGGCATCAATGGCCGTTTTCAGGTCGGTAGTTTGAGACACCAACTCGGTAATGTGGTGCGTGGCAGGGGGAAAACCTGGCTGGCGTCGTCTATGCCTTGGCCAGCGCTTTCAGTAAAGGAGACACGCATGCCCCTGCAGGGCACTCACACACATGAAAAAAGGGCGTCGGCACGGGGAGTATGATGAGG
>NZ_JABBVZ010000064.1 GCF_012933365.1 Sulfobacillus harzensis
GTGTATGCTTACTGCCAAGCGCAAACCGGGCCGGAATGGGCCACGCTGACGGCCCTCCTGCGCACGGCGGGCGAAGGCGTGCTCGCCGACCTCTGGGCCGGGCCGAGCACCGTACCGCCCACGACGGATACCGACTTTGTGGTGCTGGACATCCACGATTTGCAGGATGCTCCCGAGAACGTCCGCCGAGCGCAGTATCTCAATGTGCTGGGGTATCTCTGGGACTTGGTGCGGGCTGACCGGTCGGAACGCAAACTGCTGGTGGTCGATGAGGCGTGGATGTTGATTGACCCGCAAGCCCCGGAAGCTCTCAAGTTCATGAAATCGCTCAGCAAGCGCATTCGCAAGTACGGCGGGAGCTTCATGGTGGTCACCCAGAACATCGCGGACTTCCTCGCCCCAGCGATTGCCGGCGACGGCGAGCAAGTGCTGACCAACTCGGCGTTCACATTTCTTCTGCGGCAAGGCGGCAAAGACCTCGAAGCGTTGACGGGGTTGTTCTCCCTGTCCGACGCCGAACTGGACAAGCTGTCGAACGCGCGGGTCGGGGAAGGACTGCTCATTGCCGGCAACCAGCGAGCGTGGATCACGATTGATACCGCGCCGCACGAAAGCCAGATCATGTACGGCAAGTAACTCGCCCACCACTAGCCCTGCTCCCTCATGGGAGTGGGGCTTTTTCTTTTGTCAAGGAGGTGTATCTCATGCCGAAAATCCAAATCATCACGGATCGTGGCACCGAACACGCCGGACAAGCCCTCGCCGCCGCGATTCAGCAGCGGATGGGGGTCGAAGTGGGGGTGCGTACCCCGGCGCCTCCGTCTCGGGATGGCGAAAAGCTAGGCCGCCTTCTCGATACCCTGGCTGTGTTGCGCGAAACCGAATCCAAGCTGAGTGCGCAGGCTTTGCGGATCATTAGCGAGCACCCGGAGCTCATCCGGGGTAGCAAAACGCTCTCGCTCGACGAGCGCATCGAAAACACCGTCAGCAACCGCGAAATCGTCCGCGCCACCTACGGCGACAGTCGCCCGATTTACCCCCCGGAACAGATGATTCTGGCGGGCGCGGCCGCCGCCATGGGCGGTGAGCCCCAGCATTTGGGCGCGTTGGTCTACCTGAGCGCTCAGCACGCCTCCGTGACCGAGGGGAGGTTTCGTGACGGGCTGAACCATCCGGAGCAGTCGACCGTTGAACTGGCGCGGCAGATCCAAGCCCGGATCGACCGTCCCACCGAGCGCGGGGAGTCGGAGGACGCCTACGAAGCGGGGGACGACTAATGGCGGAGGAACGCACGCTCGACCAACGCCTACTGGAGGCCGCGGAACGGGAAGGCGGCAAGCGGCTGATTTACTGGCTCATCGGCGGGGGGATCGGGGTGGTCGCCCCGATCCTCCTCATTATCATCGCCGTGGTGGCGGGGTTGAGTTTGCTGGCCGGGATCGGCCAATGGGCTGCCGGTTTCTTCGGCCCGTCGCCCCCAGCGATTGCCACCCCCATGTCGCGGCCCGCCGAATGGCTGAGCGTCATCGCGCAAGATGGTGCCCGCGACGGCGTACCCAATGTGGTGGCGTTGGCGGTCGTACAGGCCGCGTCGGACGGAGAAGCGTATGGCGACCGGTACTACTGCTCCAATCAGCGGAGCGCCGGGGAACCGTGCTCCCAAGCCTACCACCCCGGCGTGTTGGGCATCGGATCCCACAACGTGCGGACGCTCGGCATCGGCTACGGGCTCTTCGGGCTGGGATCGCAATCGGGGCTCATCCCAAAAGGCCAATCGCCGCATGCGGTGGCGTGGAATGTTGCCACCGGGTTGCGGGCTCTGGGGCAGTACCTCACGGGCGACTGGAAATCCGGACTCACGGCCTTTCACGCCGCCGATCAAGCGCCCCCCGGCTGGCAGAGCGCGGGGTATGCGGACCAGATCAAGGGGCTCATTCAGTCGTATGACGCTGGCCCCCATCTCGGGGCGTGGGCGCTCGCCCCATGGAGCCACAAAACGGGGCAGTTTCAGGATCCCGGCCATCAGCCGGAGTGGGTTTTCGTCGTTGGCACAGCGCCAACCGGCGCGACCGGAAGTCATCCGTGGAAGCCGCCCACCGTGAAGCTGGTGAAGAACCCGAAAACGGGGAAGATGCAGCGCCACGTTATTCGGCATCTTCTCCCGTATCAAAATGTGGGATCGCCCGACCAAGTTTGGGGGACGCTGAAATCCGGCAAAAACGTCGGTTTCCGACTCGGCATCAAGGGATCGGGCGTCCCCCGCTGGCCCGGGGCGCTGGTGTGGGGCGGGAAAGTGCCGCTGACCGGACCCGACGCGCTGAAATCCATCACGGCCCGCTGGACGAATGGGGCCATCGATACCATTCCGTGGCCGGAAGCGGTTGGGAGCAGCGGCGGCACCACATGGCACCTACTGACCAATCCCCAGGCGCTGAAAAAGTGGTGGCCGGACATCCAACAGGCCGCACGGCAGGCGGGTTCGGGCATCCCCCGAACAGCCTTTGAAGATGCCATTGGAGCCACGATGCTGCATGAGTCCGGTGGAAATCCCGGCGTGTATGCCAATGGCAACCCCAATGGAGCCTACGGGTTGATGCAAATCGAGCCCGGCACCGCCCGGGGTTTGCCGGGGTACTACCCCGGCGCGCGACACAACCCCCAAGAGAATTTGATTCTCGGGGCGGAGCTACTGGCGGAACTGTATCGCGAAACCGGCAGTTGGCACATGATGGCGGCTACGTACTATGTGGGCTCGCCGCCGAGCGGATGGTATCGGGGGATGCCCTGGAGCGCGGCGCAACGGTTGCTCGACTACGTGCCGGCGGGCGGCAACGTGCAAACGGTCGCGGGGTATGCCGATCAGACGGTGGCGGAGATGACAGTCGTCGCGCAAGAGGCCCCGAAGGGGTAAGCACATCTCGTGATCACTATGAAGGGAGCATTTCGATGACAAAGACCAGCTATTGGATTGTAGGCGGGGTGGTCATTGTTGGTGGAGTGGTGGCGCTGAGCCTTCGCGGCCAGCCTCACCCTACCAGCGCCTCGGTGACAGTCCGGCACCACCGGAAACCGACACCGACGGCACCACCGACACCGACTAAGCCCAAACCGAAAGCACTGCCGATCCCCAAACATGCACCAACCATTCCTACCAGCCAATCGGCCTCGGGGAGCGCGACCGCGAGTTTTGAAACCGTCGTCGGTCACAAGCCGCCAGCACCGCTCCAAGTCGTGACCCTACCGTGGGCCAAGAGCACCGAATGGGCGGTCGAACCGCTAGGCATGAAGATAGGCGGGAATGCGCTGCCTACACTCTGGTTTGGGGATAAGACCAGTTCGGGTCGATGGCACTGGATTCCGACCACCCTGCCCGGTGTGCCGTCGATCCAACTGCCGCCCGCCATTCGACAGAGCCTTCTGATGGCGTACTCGCTGCACTTGGGCGATAGCGGCCCCACCAACACCGTCGGCAACATCCCATGGCAGGGGCTCCAGGGGAAGGTGGGTGATCCGGTCGGCTGGACGCTCACCACCGCCCCCGCCAACGCCAGCCCGCTCTTCCAACCGACCGTGGGGGTGGTGCTCTTCCAACAGAGTTACACTGGGCAGTTCAGCGGCTACTACGGGATGGAGGCCGCGTTTGATGCGCAAAACGCGTCCACTGGACTGCATGGGCTGGTCGGCTTCGTCAGTCGCACCGGATCGCTGGGGAGTATCGTAAAAGTGCCTCCCTATCTGCTATAGGTCGAAAAACGGGACGATGGGATCACCCGGGTCCGCTTTTTGAATAGCCTTAAATCGCCCGGATAAATTGCCAGGACTGGCAACACCTGGCAATCCGGCGCGATCCCAACCCCCCGCCGCCATGGTGGGGGGTTTTTATTGGGAGAGGGGGGATTGAGATGGCAGCATGCGACCAGGATTTGAGCACGATGCGACGGCGTACACGGTGGATTCGCACGATTGGCCTCGCCGATGGCGCGCTCATTTTGGTCGGCGGAGCGCTCGGATTCGCCGTGCCCGCGCTTCGACCGATCGCCAACTGGGTGATGGGCGTCAGCATTCCGGTGAGCGGGCTAATCGCCTACTACGCGATAATGACGTCATAGGTGTCTCTGCCCCGGCCTCACGGTCGGGGCTTACTTTTTGGGGAGGTGACTTTATGCGATGGCTGATGATGGGCTATGCCGAAGACGATGAGCGCGTGAGTGCCGTCGAAGCGGCCGGGCTAACGGTCGACACGGCGGGCGACGCCGACGCCGAAGCATGGCGCACAGCGGCGCGAACCGCCTATGACGGCATTTGGGTGCGATGGCAGGACGCCGACCACAGCGTCCGTCCCTTGGTGCAGTACCGGGCGCAACGCCCGACGACGCGCATTGTGGTGGAGATCCCGGAGGACCTTACACCCCCCAACCCGGAACTGGCTGCCTGGGTCCAGTTGGGGGTGTATGACGTGGTGGTCCCTGACGCCGAGGTGGGGGCTGTGCTCCGTCATCCCGCGACCATTGCGGATGCGCTTCGATGGACGGGCTTTCAGGGATCGACAGCCGGAGAGGATGGTCCCGGGGCCGGGTCGGGTCGACCCACCACCACGGTGGTAGAAGTGGAACGGCGCGTCCCCTTGACCAACCGCCCTGTCTTGGTGGTGGTGGTCGGGACCGTGCCCGGCGCGGGGACAACGACGCTAACCGCTGGGGTAGCTCGATATTTGTCCCAGTGGGGGGCGACGGCACTCGTAGAAGCGGCCCCGCTGCCGGAGCCCCTATATGGCCCCACCCCGCTACAAACGCTGGTCGGCGCGGCGCAAGAGGAAGACCAGGCGACGGAATGGCAGGGGATCACGGTGTTCCCCGAACGCCGGAATCACGCGGTGGATATTGCCGGCGTCGTCTGGTCCCGGCGCTTCGCGTATGTCGTGGTGGATGCCGGAGTTCCGGTGATTCCGCTGAAAGATGTGCGTGAGGCTTGGCAGGCGGCGGATCGGCTGATTGCGGTCCTACCGCCAGTCCGCACTCGATTGACCGGCGCGTGGCCGTGGAGCGCGCTCACCGCGTCGCCCGACGCTCCGCCGCATGAGCGGCCCGGGCCTGATGCCTTTGCCATCATCGGGGGAGCCTCCGACATCGCTCATGCGGCAGTCTGGCCCGCCCCCGTAGTAGCACTGCCAGCAGATTTGACAGCGGAGGCGGCAGCGGGGCCATTGGCGGAGTTGCTGGAAACCGTTCTGCCGGACACCCCGCCCCCGCTGCGCCGACGGCGGATCGTGCAGCGGGCCAAGCAAGCGTTGAAGCCCACCGCCCTGGCCCTCGGGATTTTTATCGGCGGGGTGGTGGCGTGGCATTGGCTCGGCGCACTGCTCCTCAGCGGACCGATCCACCGTCTGGTTCAGCACGTGATGACGAAAGGGGGATAAAACGCATGTTTTACGCAGTCTGGGCCGTTGTAGTGGCCGGCACGGTGTGGGGCGGGTATCGGTGGCGCAAGAAAAAGCCCGCGCCGCAGGCCGCCCTGGAGCCCACCCCAGCAAGTCCTGAAGTGCCAACTGAAGTGCCAACACCAGCGGCAGGGCCCACGGTCGTTGTCCATGCCGCGCCAGGCCCAGCCGCCCGGGCATCGGGAGGGCGGGCCTTGGGGCGCGCCGTGCGGGCGATCCTGGAGGTTTTCGCGACCGCAGGCGACATCGTGTCCACGGTCCTTCGGCTGGCGCTCATTGCTGTCATTTGCGCGGCGATCATCTGGTTGGCTGGCACCCCACTGATTGCGGATCGGCTGCCGAGTGAACTGGCCCACTGGGTGGTCGCCGCGCATGACGCGCTGAGTCACTGGGCGGCCCGAGCCAAATAATCAGAGAAAGGCGGGATTTGTATGTTCCCCGAGCACAATCATCGGTATCGGAAAGCAGCGGCGGACTACACGGGCTTGCCCCTTGACCACCCCGTCGTTGTTCGGCTGGCGGCACAAGCGGCGGTGGCGGCGGATGCCGCCGCGCTCACGTTCTTGCGCGAGCGGGGTCCTCGCCCGGCACCAGCGGAGCGAGATTGGGGAGGTAGTTGATGCTATACCACGCCGTTTGGCTTGCGTTTGACCTCACCCATCTCAACCGCCCGGTTAATCTCTTTTTTGCGGGCATGATGGCGTGGGCGATTTGGCGGGCGGTCCACTTTCGCCGCCGTTAGGTACGATCCTGAATTGACCCCCCGGCCCTCCGCCGGGGGGTTTTTGTGGCGCGGGCCGGCTTTGACAGCCGAACAAAACGGCGGGCATGCTGAACCCGCCCACGGCGAAATGACGTTCCTTGTGGTCTCAAAAGGAGGGGGTTTTGATGGGGAACACGGATGCTACCCAAGCCCAACAAATGCTCGGCGCGTTAGGCGAGGATCTGAGTTGGCGACTGATTAAGGCTGATGAGCAGCATCACCTGAAGGGCGAGGCGGGACACTGGATGGAAAATCCCCGCGCCCCGGGCCAGCGGGCCACCGATCTGCCTCTCGACCGGCTCGACGACCAATTTGCGTGGCATGTGCGCCCGATGCCGAAAGACGGGCCCTACCGGCTCACGATGCTTGATGATGCCACTCAAGAGACCGTGGAGCGCATGACAGCGGAGGGATTGCCCCCGACCGCCGTGGTGGAGACCAGCCCGGGGCGCTTTCAAGTTTGGCACCGCTGGCCATGGCGAATGGACCGAGACCATACCGTTCGGCTGCTCAAGCATCTCCAATCCCATTTCGACACGGATCCCGGAGCCAACGCACCCGGCCACGTGGGGCGACTAGCGGGCACTCGGAACTGGAAGCGGCAGCCGGAAAAAGGGATCGACCGAGCAGGGGCACCGGTATCCCTCGTGATCACGAGTCAGGCCATCACCCGCGATCAAGCCAGCGCGTGGCTGAGTCGTTTTCCTGTCCCCCGGCCTGAACAACACCCCAAGTCCATCACAATCCCTTCGGGGCGGGTGGGAGACTTCGATTTTACCGATTTGCGCTACCAGCGGATGCTGGCGCGGAGCGTGCCCCTGCTCCCCCAGGTGTGGTCGCAGACCTACGCGCAAACGGGGGATGCGAGTCGGGCCGACATGGTGGTGGCGATCCGGGCGGTGTCGCTTCAGCTCGACGACGCCACGATTGAGGGCATTCTCGACCCGCTTGTCCACCAAGACGGTCGCAAAGAGCACAGGACGGATTACACCGAAAACACCGTCGCCAAAGCCCGGGCATTCTCGGGGGTCTCGTCGCCGGGGGTGTGGTCGATGCCCTTCGACGCCGCTCGCCAGTTCCCCTGGCTCGCGGACCGGGACCACGAAACCCGTCGCCCGCAGGCGGCCAACGGCTGGGGCGATGGAGTCCAGCAGCGTGCCCAACAACAACACGCTGCCCCACCGGCGGCGGAAGAGGAAGAAGCCGAAGCGGAGGATGAGGATGAATACGAGGCCGAATAACCGCGCACAGGGGGGGCAGCACACGCTGTCCCCCATCTTTTTTGAGGGAGGAGGTGAGGTCGTGGAATTAGAGATCACGCCGCGCTTTCGCCGGCAATGGACCCGCTTGGCACCGGAGAATCAAAAGCGGGTGGCGCTCGCGTTGGGGAAGTTGCGGTCGGGCCGGGGCCTCCGCAAAAAGCTCACACGGCGCACGGATGTCCGGGAATTGCGCGTATCACGGGACTTGCGACTGCTGTACCGAGGCGTAGGCCCGGACGATATTGTCGTGCTCGGGGTCGGCACTCACGACGCTCTGGACCGGTTGTAAAGACAGGACACCCCAGAAGCGGAGGACACGACAGCCCGCAAAGCCTCTGGGGAGTGGGGTCGGGGGAATTTAGCCCCCGTGCTCGGTTGGCTGTTCCTGAATCGCCCGGATCACACGGGCCACTTCCTCAGGCGACAGCGGCTCCTGCCAACGTTTGCCGGCCGGGTAGGCATTGGAATACACGATACGCTCACGGCGTGGGCCCGCGAACCCGCGCGGGCGGTCAAACGGCGTGTGGTGTCGAATCATGGTGTCACCCCCTTATGGCAATTGGCCCAACAGTTGCCGCAAGGCCGCCCCCGGATTGGTGAGGAGCGCGCCGCCGCCGGGCAGTGGGCCGAATTCCGCAGCCAAATGACTCAGAAGCCACGGATGGACGAGGAAATGCCAGAGTGCCACGAGAATCAACACTTTAAGGCCCCACGCCCCGATGCGAGTACCCACCGTGGTCATGTCGATCCCCTCCTTTTTCGTGGTGGGCTGTCCACCACTTTCTTTCTATTGTAGGGGAGCGGCGTCGCACTTGGCAAAGTTTTCAGTGGCGTTGACGGGTGGGCGGGCCACCCGCAATACTGGAGGGGGAGGGCGTCTATGAAAGATCACAAGGATCGCAAACGCGACCGGCACGCACCCGATAACATGCGCGTGTCGGTTCGCGCCCGGCGCGACTGGATTGCCCGCCTCGACGCGGCAGCGCAAGCGGCCGGGGAGAGTCGGATGGCGTATATCCGGCGGGCGGTGGAGGAGCGGATGGCGCGAGAGGAAGGAGGCGGCGACGCATGAGAGTGGCGCTCTATGCCAGGGTGTCGACGCGCGACAAGGACCAAAACCCCGAAACGCAGTTGATGCGCCTCCGGGACTTTACAGCGGGCCATTCGGATTGGCATATCACAAAGGAATACGTGGACATCGCCAGTGCCAACGATTTGGGCCACCGCACCGCATGGAAGGCGCTCACTGATGACGCCATCAAGCATAAATTTGACGCCGTGCTGGTCTTCAAACTCGACCGGGCCTTCCGCTCGGTGAGGCACATGCACGACACGCTGGCGGTGTGGGATCCGCTCCACATCGGCTTTCTGAGCGCCCAAGAGGGGTTCGACACCACCACCGCCTTGGGACGACTCCTCCTGAACTTGCTGGCCAGTCTCGCCGAATTTGAGTTGGAGATGATTCGGGAGCGGGTGACGGCGGGGATGGACCGGGCGCGGAAGGAGGGGAAGGTCATTGGGCGGCCCAAGTTGGTTGAGGACCCGGAAACTGCTCGACGGCTGAACCAAGCCGTCCGTGCTGTCCAAACCGGGGAGCTCAGCTATCGGAAGGCGGCCACCAAGTATCAAGTAAGTGTTTCCAGTATTCAGCGGGCACGGTCAGGTCACATTGGTCAGCTTCCGGCAGATGCCGGAAACTTCACGTAGTGATGAGATTCCGCTGGTGTAAACTATGTATTAGACTCGCCACAAACCAGATGCCTACAAACATTGGGTGGGAGCCCCGCCGATGGGAGACTTGTGTGCGCGATGAAAGTCAAAAGCCAACATTATGTGCCGCGTGCGTACCTAAAGCGCTTTGCAAATCGCTCGGGAAGAATTCACGTGTTAAACATTCGCACCCTCAAGTCTTTCGAAGCAAATGTCAGCAAAGTTGCCGCTGAAGGCTATTTTTACGACATTCCGAAGGAACTGGTCGAAACATCAGAAGGTTCCTACGACGAACAAGGAATTGAAAAGTTCCTGGCCGAGATTGAAGGGGTTGCGGCCGGAATATTTGGGAGGATTGACCAGACGCTGAAATTGGGTTCCACAGACACCCTGCGGACAAACGCGATAAAGGAAGAGGATAGAGCGGAACTGGCCTTCTACATAACCCTGCAATACTTTCGCACACGGCGTATGAGAGATTTCCTCATCGCCTATGAGGCTGCCGCCATGAAGGAATGGGTGAAATATTGGCGGCCAGATCTTCCAATGGATGACTATGAGTTTGTTCTCCAAAAGAAATACGAGGGGCTACATCATGCCAACACGCTAATGAATGCCGACCTTGTTGGAAAAGTCGCCAACGTTCTGCTCTACTACCCGTGGACTTTCAAGATCAATGCCAGTGACTGCCCATTCTATACCTCTGACCACCCTGTAGTGGTATTTGACCACACGACGAGGAAACTCAAAATGGGCCTGAGCGGGCCAGGGGTAGAGGTGGCCTTGCCTCTAAGTAGTCGACTAATCCTGTCGATCAAAGAACCATGGCTCCTCAAACAAGCTACACTAAGAAGCGCATTCGAGCAATGCTCGCCGACTGAAGTAACAACGTACAACGATTGGCAAATACGTAGTGCCTACCGGTACCTGTTGTGCTCCTCGGCAGATTTCGATCCCGCTTTGCGGGTTTACAAATTGCTCAAGAACCGAGGGAATCCTGTGCGCATTGACAGAAAATCACTTAGATGGAGAATCGCCCGGGATTTTCCTGCTCCCCCGTTCGGCTAACGAAACCGAAATCCCGGTCGGTTGCTCTATAAATGATTCTTGTTTCTCAGCACTATTTCCCTTGGTACTGGCCCACTTAACAAGGGTCGGCGGTGTATCAAAAGGGGAGTTCGCCAGCGAACCCTGAAGTCCGCATTTTCTCGTGATATGATGGCCTTGATTGCGTGTGTTCACAAGGACTTCATTTTGGATACGGCGAATTATGATAAAAACAAAAGTGAAAAGGAAGGGGGTGTTTCGATGAAGCCTATGGTGACAATAGACACCAATTGCCTCATTGCTGTGGAGGAAAAGCGAGCGGAGGCTGATGCGATTAGCCAACTGATGGAATCCCACCGGGAAGGCCAAATACTTTTGCAAATAGTTGCTATTGCAGCGTCAGAAAACCAACCAAGCGGCACAAGCAACCCACGGTTTTCAGAATTTCAAAATCGCTTAAAGCGAATCGATATGGATGGCATTCGTGTTCTAAAGCCGATTGCCCATTGGGGTGTGACATATTGGGATTGGGCATTATGGTCAGACGCTAAGATGTTGAAACTTGAACAAGATATTCACAATATTCTCTTTCCGGCGCAACCATTTGGCCAGGAAGAATTTATTGCACGAGAACGCGAAAGAGTCGGGGAGACCGTAGGGGCTCCCCGAATTGAATCCAAATGGCGCAATCATCTGTGCGATGTTTTGACTATATGGGGGCATATTTGGTACGGTGGAAATTTCTTCGTTACTAGTGACGGGAACTTTCACAAAGTCACGAAAAAAGCACAGCTTGTTGCTTTGGGAGCTGGTCAGATTGTTAGACCACTCGAAATGGCAGCGATGATTTGGCCAAACCAGGACCTCTGTTAACCTTCAGGCAATGGCCGCATAGCTGTTCTCCGACTGAGCTTCCTGCCAACCTCGCAGGAACGTGGAAGCAACACCTTGTCGTGAGGTAGGGGATAAGCGAAGATAAAAAGAGGAGGGCGGCGGAATGCGGGAGTGGCCAAAAGCGCCTTGTTTCGGGTGCGCCCGTCCGTCATTGGAAAATGTCGGGGGACAGAGCTGTTTGTCCGTGCGGAATTGGTAACAAGGATTAGTGAAGGTGAAAGCGTCGAACGGAACTAAAGAAACGTGAATCTGGGTATTCGGAGGAGTTTGTTATGGACACCACCTGCTGGGACGTGTATGATGCGTGCGCCGTAGCGGTGCAACAGGGCCAAACGATTGAAGCGGTGAGTGACCGCGACAAAGAATTTCATTTTCAAAACTGGTTTCAGTCTATCTTGGAAGGAATGAATGTACAGTTCGATGTCCCATCGAGAAATGCATACCCGGACTTTCGGATGGTCGTACCGCCAGAAGGCTACGAGGTTAAAGGGCTTGCTTGGCCGGGGCGCGAAAGGGATTACGATGCAAACAGCCAGGTGCCGTCGGGCTGCCACAATGGGCGCCAGATTTTCTATGTGTTCGGGCGGTATCCGGCTGACTTGTCAGATTATCCCAAGAACCGTGCCGGACACCGTGAATACCCTGTGGTCGACTTAATAATATGCCATGGCGACTTTCTTAACGTCGATCATGATTACGTGCATAAAAATCGCCACGTAAAAGGCTTCGGTAGCTATGGAGATATTATGATCCGGGACCGGAAGATGTACGTAGCGCCAACGCCTTTTGCTCTTACCACGGGGACTACCGGCCTCATGACATTAATTGTCCCTGAGGAATTCGAGCCGAACAGTCGCTTTCGACTCGTTGGTGAATTAGAACGGAGAGAGGCCCAAGAAATCGTTATCGGTTATCATTTTGACTTACGGACGAATGTGATTGAATCAACGCGCATTCCTAACCCGACAGCGGGTGTGTCCCATCGGTTTCGGGCTTACCGTTTAAAGACCCAAGCCGACAAGATTGTCACCATGCAAGATGTCGTAGATCTGGAACCGGAGGTCGATGAATGATGCGCTCTCCGACGGAAGTGGAGACCCAAGCTCGTCGCGCACGTGTTACCCGAAGTGCGTTACAAACAGGGTTTCCCGTTGTTCCTATCAGTCGTCTTGCCGAGCGGGAAAGCTGGCGGAAAGAGGTCAATCGGCCGCTCTACCATATTCACAAGTGGTGGGCGACACGGCTAGGGTCTGTCTTTCGTGCCATCGTGCTCGGAACCTTGGCCGATGAGCGAGTGAACACATGGGATCAATTTTACGAACTCCATAATTTTCACGATAAAGTAGTCCTGGATCCGTTTATGGGCAGTGGCACTACTCTCGGAGAAGCCGCCAAGTTAGGGGCCAACGTGGTCGGTGCTGACATCAACCCGGTGTCGACGTTCCTAGTCCAACAGGCTCTGACTCGTGTGTCGGCTGACGAGTTGCGCCGCGCCCTACACTATTTGGAAGAGACTGTCGCGCCCCAAATTCAAATGTACTATCAAACTCCGGATCGTGTGACCGGAGAGATGGTGCCGGTTCTCTATTACTTTTGGGTTAAGGAAGTCGAGACGCCTACCGGGGAACACATTGCCTTATTTGATCGATATGTTTTCAGTCAACACGCCTATCCCAAGAAGCACCCATCGGCCCAAATTTTGTGCCCAGCCTGTTGGCACGTCTTTGGTGGACGGTACGATCTCACGGCTGTCGTGTGTCCGTCTTGTGATTACGAGTTTAATCCCCAGATAGGGCCAGTGCGCGGGGCCCACGTTGTAGATTCCACCGGTGTTCGGTACCGGATAAAAGACTTATTGCCGAAAGGCCGGCCACCGCGCCACCGCATGTATGCCATGTTAGTGCGTCGGGCCACGGGGGAAAAGTCCTATTGGTCCATTTCTCCGGCGGATGAAGCATTGTATGCGGCAGCTGCACACCGCTTGGAGCAGGAAACGTTGCCTTTACCTACGATGCCCGTCCGGTCAGGACACAATACCGACCAGGCCCGGGGGTATCATTACTATTACTGGCGTGATTTTTTTAATGCCCGTCAGCTTCTTACCCTGGGCCTTCTCCTCAGGGGTATTTTGTCGTATGACGAACTTCAGGTTCAGGAGCAACTGTTATGTCTGTTTTCGAGTACGTTGGAGTTTAACAACATGTTTTGCAGCTTCAAAGGCGAAGGCACCGGCGCGGTGCGACACATGTTTTCGCATCATATTCTCAAACCGGAGCGCACCCCGCTTGAGAATAGCGTGTGGGGTTCAGAGAAGTCTAGCGGTACCTTCATGTCACTTTTCGAATCACGGCTCCTCAAAGCTAAGGCATATCTTGACAATCCATTCGAACTGGCACTGGCGGACGGTGCTGATTCTTCGAGGGGAACCGCACGGGCGACCGTGTCATGTAACCGACCGCTCAACACTACGGTAGTGTCAACGTGGGATGCGCTGCAACGCCAGCCACACTCAGCGTTAGTACTCAACGCTGACTCACGTTGTTTGCCCATTCCGGATCGAAGTGTCGATGCGGTCGTGACTGACCCACCTTATTTTGACTTCGTCCATTACAGTGAGCTCAGCGATTTCTTCTTTGCGTGGCTGGCACCCGTGTTGCGGAATCGGTACCCATATTTTGCCCGCCAAGATTCCTCGGACTCGGGCGAGGTGCAACACGTGGAACCGCTTACGTTTTCGCAACAGTTGGAGGGTGTATTCACAGAGTGTAGGCGCGTCTTGCGGGACGAGGGAGTCATGGCTTTTACGTTCCACCATTCGCGTGCGGATGGGTGGGCGGCTGTCTACCAAGCCGTAATTAACGCGGGGTTTGTTGTTGTGAAAGCCTATCCCGTCCATGGCGAGTTGCGCGGGGCAAGTCCTAAATCGGGAACCAAGGATCCAATTAGTCTTGACGCGGTGCTGGTGTGCGTCAAACGCTCGATGGTCGATTCGGTGGGGACGAGCGAGGGCGCCGTTATGTCAGCTGTTACGGATTACCAGAAGGAGTTGGAATCAGCTGGTATGCAACTGTCGTCGGCGGATCACTTTGTCATTATGGCGTCTCAGTATCTCGTGGATCTTCAGGGCCGCCAGGTCCCTATGGCGACGATAATCACCGAGCTATCGCGGGGGCAGAGTCACATGGCGGGTAGTCTGACAACGAATATCCGGGTGGAATAGAACGCGGATTCGCCTCAGGGTTCGTTCCCTTCTTTCTAACTGAAATTGATGGGTGGGTTCACTTTAAAGGGAGTGAACACAAGTCGACAGCTGGGTCGTGAAGTAAGCGGGGGTAGAAAGATGTCGTGGTTAACCGTTGGTCTGCCGGCGGTGATTGCTGGTGTAGCGGGGATCGCAGGATCACTCGTTCAACGTAAATTTCAACTAGCCGATGACGAGAGGCGGCGTGCAGCACAACGCGAAGACGAGAAACGCCAACGGCAGGAATTAGCGGAGGAACAAATGGCGGAGCGGCGACGCTTGTCCGATGCCGCGTCTCTGCGCTTGCTACATCGCACGCTGCAAGACCTCCGACACCAATTTGAATCCATCGCCCCGGGAATCCGCAATGGCGTTGCCAGCGAAAACGTATTTACACCAGAAGCAGAGTTCTACAAGGCGAGCGAGCAGTTTCGACACGCCGCCATGGGCGTCTGGATTCTCGATGATGACTTACGCGACAAACTTGATCGGCTGTTACAGACGGTGGGAGAGTTCCTCAATGAGACCCATAATCTCGGTGTAACGAAATATTTTGGTCCGGATGGAGCTGGTGGTCGGCGGGAATTCGTTCAACAGGTTACCCAGTATTCCGAGAACCAGAGAGCATTGCTTACTCACTTATTGGACGCCTTCAGAGATTTCGTCAAAGTCATGACGGAACGAGTGGGGCTTTCAGATATCCTATAGGTTGCGATTCTATTGCTTTCCGGAAGCGTTGAGCCATTGAAGGAACTGCTCTTGAGCTTCCGCCTGCGCTGGCGTCTTGGGACCGGCCCCACTCATGGCCTCGCCAAGTAGCACGGCAAGTTGCAGCATTCGCCGCTCTGAGAGGCCCTGCGCCCGCAAGGCCGTGAGCCACGCATCCACGGCCTGCCCGAGTGTCTCGTCGTCTATCGTGTCCCAATCCATCGCACATCACCTTCATGGTTTTTCTCCAGTGTAGTGGGCTGGAGATACCGGAATCCTACCCATCGGTCGACGAGAATCGACACCACTAATGTGAGATGTAGGGCGAATATCGGAAGGAGTTTCCATCTAGGCGGAGAATTATCCAATATCTACTAAAGGAGGCGATCCCGTGCATTCGCTTGTCGATCCGAGTACGTTAAGTCCGGACGAACAGAGTCGCGGCGCAGCTCACCATCCGTCGTGCCCAAAGTGCGGACAAAAGGAACACGTAATGCGAGCAGCACTTCTATTCGAACGGGGGAGCACTGCGGGGGATGGAGGCGCTTTAGCTAGGCGAGAGAAGTATTGGGTGTGCGATAACTCGTCATCGCATGAACAGGTGGCGTGGCGAACCTCTTGATTTGACTGTGGATACCGGTGTTAATCAGGCAACGGGTGGTTCGTTCCAAGCAACTCTACATGCAACATTGAACTATTGCCAAATAGTGGCGAATATAAATCGTCAATGGTATCGCGCTATAACGAAATGGAGGACAAGCCCATGGCCTTGCTGCACTTTTCCGACGTACCAAAGTTTAAGGCGTTGATAAGGATATCGGCTGATCAGCAGTGGGGGCAAGTAGTCTACTACCAAGACTGTGGCTATTGCTATCACACTACCATTGGTTCTGGGATCGGATTAAATGAGGTGGCTTTCGTGGGAACGTTGCCGAAAACC
Source organism: Sulfobacillus harzensis (assembly GCF_012933365.1). Lineage (GTDB taxonomy): Bacteria > Bacillota > Sulfobacillia > Sulfobacillales > Sulfobacillaceae > Sulfobacillus_B > Sulfobacillus_B harzensis. The sequence goes on from NZ_JABBVZ010000064.1 coordinate 16,003, forward strand.
GACGAAACCCAAGAGTTGCTCCGCCAATTGAATGCCCGCGAAATGACGTTCTAGAAGCGGATTGTCAGATCCCAGTCCGGATGGAGAATCGCTGGGGCGGGATTTCTCAGGGGCTTTTTGGGCTTGCAAGGTTCGCCCCGACAAGGATGATGCCCCATCGGGGCGTGCCTGATGATCAGATCCGCCCCGGCACCGACGCGCTGCGCAGCGACCGTGCCGGGCGGCAGAGGGGGGTGCTCTTGTTATCACAAAGAGAGTCCCGGTTGACCGATCAGCAGGACTGCTCCCCACCCAGCGCGAATCCGCACGTAGCCCATAAAGGCAGACTAAAACGTGTGGAAGAAAACCACGCCGGCGAAACAAGGATCTTTGGCCATTAGATGACGGGATTGGAATTCCGTGAAACAGCCCCATGGTTTCGGTTCAGAAAGACGGGGGGGGGATGGTGTTGTCCAGCAATGATTATGGAATGCCGCCTGAAGATCAAGCAATTCCGACCGTCCAAGCATTAATACGTCGCTCAAAAACGATACGACGAAGTGCTCTACAATTACGCGAGGATGACCTCCGAACCGCCTTCTTTCTTGCGACGATTGCCTTGGAAGAAGTAATGCAGGGTTATTTAGTTTGGTCCTATGGGATTGGACTCGGCACTAGAGACCAGATTATTCAGCTCATGAACACAGACAGCAGACACAAGGTGCGGCAGCGACTGGCGATTGGGTTGCTTACACTACTGGAGGTCACTAAACCGACAATGCGCAAAATCACACACAAGAAAACGCATTATGAAGCCGTTCGTTTAGCGGGCAAAACGGTTAGTGAGGTTTTCGCACATCACCGCGAAGACCTAACTATGGACAAGCTTGGGGAATGGGACACCTTGAAGATGCAGTGTATGTATGTAGACTGGATTGCTGATAAGGGGCTTATTGATATGCCGGTGATTCAGGAGGACCTCGATACCGTGATGAATGCTGTAAATCGATTGCTAAATCAGCTAATGTTATTTATGAGTAGGGATGCACGGAGAAGAATTAGTCGCCATCGCCAAGAGTTTCAGCAGATTATTCAAGATCTCAGACTGACGTATGCTCTGAATTAGGTCCACGGTTAACCCAAACGTCGCACCCTATGCAAGTTGCACTAGTTGCCGGCAGGACTTCGGCCCTCCTACAGCGAACTCTACGCATGGTGATGAGAACCCCATGCCCACGCATATTAAAGACCCCTATGCCGTCGAACCCCGCCGCTTGCCGTCCGGACGCTGGAAGGGCCGGGTGGTCCGCTACGACCTGGAGACAGGGAAACGGCACGAACTGACCCAGACCTTCGACACCAAACGCGAAGCGAAACAGTGGGCCGAAACCGAAGCGTCCCGGTATCGCGAGGATCCCAACCGGAAGCCGCCGAGTGAGGAAACACTTGCCTCGTTTTTTAAGAAGTGGCTGGAGACCACGGCGTCGGGACGGGTCCGGGATACCACGCTGCTCACCTATCAGCGGTATGCGGCGCCGTTGTTGGACGCGATGGGGTCACGGCCTCTCAAATCCCTAACTCCGGGAGACTTCCGGGGGTTGTATGCGGACATGCTAAAAGCTGGCAAAGCGACCAGTACGGTTCACCATACGCATGTCGTCGCGCATAGTGCACTCGATGAGGCGGTCAACTGGGGATTGCTCCCCTTTAATCCGACCGACCGCGTGAAACCGCCCCGTGTTGTGTCCCCCGAATTTGTGCCGCCAACGGTTGAGGAATCACAAGATTTGCTGGCCGCCGCTGAAACGGATCGCTTGAAGGCGCTCTGGTGGTTTATCGCGTTGACCGGGTGTCGGCGGGGTGAAGCCATTGCATTGAAGTGGACGGACATCGACTGCAGTCAGCGTACCGCGCTGATCCAACGGACGGCAGCCGAATTCAACACGCTGCTGACGGTCCACGACACCAAGACCGCCAAGGGCCGCCGAACGCTTGCCCTCTCGCCCTATTTGCTGAATATCTTGGACGAACACCGGGAGCGGCAAGCGGTCGAACGCGATTTCTTTGGATCGGAGTGGAATCGGGAGGGGTGGGTGTTTCCCAGTGAGCGGGGCAGCATGTTCTGGCCAACCAATGTCAGTGCGCACTGGCGGCGGCTCCGAGACCGGGCTGGCGTTGGAAGGACTATACGTTTGCATGATTTGCGCCATGCCATGGCCACCTCCTGGTTGATCGCTGGCGTCCCGGTGAAAGTCGTGTCCGAGCGGTTGGGTCACGCGAGCATTTCGATTACGTTGCAGATCTACGGGCATGTTTTGCCGAACATGCAGCACGACGCCGCCGAGCAGATGGAGGCCGCGTTTTTAGAAACGGGCCGCAGACGGGCCGCAGAAGACTCCCAAAAACGGGTTCCGAACGACCTCGATGAATCATGACGTTCTCTGACACCGAAAACCCCGTCGGCCGCATGAATAGGGCGTTTAGGAGGATTCATTGAAGGACGTTTTGGGATGATTGATGACTAGAAAAACACTATCGCCTTGGACTTCAAATCCAATGGTCGGCGTTCGACGTCGACGGTGGGTTCGATTCCCACATATCCCCGCCATCCCTTACGTACCAAGGCTTTCCGGGTTTTGGATCGCCGGCTCTTTCCAAGAAAAAACCCTCATATCTGCCAAAAACAGGAAATCCGTCACCACTAGCCGTCACCACGAGAATCTCTGGATTCATTATCCAATGGATAGTGGTCTGCTGGTTAAGACCGTGCGGTCTCATGCACGGGATCGTCCGGTGACGTAGCGGAATTCTCGTTGGAATCGCAGGCCAGAGAGAACTCTGCTTACGCGAAACACTACCATCCGGGTGTCGAGTTCGTCCCAAATGCTGTGGTCATCGGCGGCACAGTGTACCGAACTTTAGGTCAGGACCCGTTGCACGAAGTGGCGGAACTCCCGACGGATCTCGTCATGGGACAACCCTTGACGGGCCGTCAGATAGTCTAGCAAATCGATGCGGGTGGTATTCAACAGCGCATGCGCCGTGAACGGGACGTGGGGCCGGGGTATCAACTCGCCCAGCAACTGCTCCAGCCGCTCTTCAATCCAGGCGTGGCGGACCGAGACAAAAGGTCCGGTGCCCTCGGCTTTGGGGGTGATGGCTTCCACCGCGTGTGTGAGCGTCCGGTTGGCCAGCTTGAGTGCGACAATGGCCTCAAGGATTGCGGGGACGCGCTCCGCCGGCGGTGTGGCGGGTCCCAATGGGGGAGGACCGGCGTCGATCGCGTCGGCCAGCTTATCCACTTGAGCGTCAAACACCGCCCGCAGCAACGACGCGCGGTCCCCGAAGCGGCGGAACAGCGTGCCTTTGCCCACCGCTGCGGCTTTCGCCACCGCGTCCATGGTGAGCACAGCGGGGTCTTGGTTTGCGGCGAAGAGGGCTAAGGCCGCATCGAGGATTGCCTGACGATTCCGGGCCGCATCAGCCCGTTCCCTGGTCTTGCGCATCATCTCACCTTGACAAACGGACCGTCAGTCCGCATTTTAACTTCAGAAGCATCCGTTGCGTTCATCTTACGACGTTGGAGGAGAGTACCCATGTCAGACTTGCCAAACCATGATTTCGTGGCGCCCGAGCCATCGGCATCCACAGGCGCTGCGGAACTATTCGAACGCGTCCTCGAAGGATTCCGCGTGGGTGATCCGCAACCGTGGATCGACCTCCTGGCGGACGATGCCGTGCTCGAAATCCCCTTCGCCCCCCCGGGCCGGCCCCAACGAATTGATGGGAAGCGTCACATCATCCAATACCTCCACACCTATGCCGACCGCATCACGATCACGCAGTTCACGGACGTTCAGATCCATCGCCTGATCGATCCGAACAGTGTCGTCGCGGAGATGACCGCACACGGCATGGTGCGAGCGACCGGCGAGACCTATGACATGCGCTATGTGGTAGTGGTTCGAACCACCGAAGGCCGCATCCGGCTCTACCGCGACTATTGGAATCCCCTGACGGCACTGGGGACTGAGGCCTTGGAACCAACCGAATGATGCCAAGGCACGGTAGGGACGCAACCCCCTGGCAGTGTACCATGTTCGCCCCACGCATTAAACAGGAGGAATTCTGATGACCATTCACCCGCTGATTCTGGTCACCGATGCCACCGGTAATACGGGCTCTGTGGACTTGTGTCAAGTCCATGGACACTCGAAACTCGCCGCAATGTCAAACTCATGGTACCCGTTCCATCCTTTGGAGCGAGGCGGGATTATCGATGTCCGCCGCCGCTCCGTCAAGGCTCCCCCACGGGGCGGCTGACGCCGGCCTTGACCGACCGCCCCGGACATCAGGGCCTGTGGCTCGCCTCCAAAGATGGGGGGGAGGCCAGTCCCGCGGTCAAGACCGCGTGCGGGGTCCGGTAGCCCAACGCACTATGCACCCGTTGCCGATTATACCAGATTTCAATGTACTCGAAAATCGCCTGTTGCGCCGCCGCCCGCGTGGGCCAGCGATCGAGATAAATCAGTTCTTTCTTGAGCAGACTATGCCAGGACTCGATACAGGCATTGTCCCAACAGTTACCCTTACGGCTCATACTGGCCGTCATGTGCTCCGCCGAGAGCCGGTCCCGATAGGCCTGGGCCGCATACTGACTCCCCCGATCCGAGTGATGGAGCACGCCCTCGGGGGGCTGATACCGGGCCACCGCCTGATCGAACGCCTGAATGGCGAGGTCTTGCGTCATGCGGTCACTCATGGCCCACCCGACGATCTGACGGCTATACAAGTCCTCCACACTGGCCACATAGAGCCATCCCTCGTCGGTCGCGACAGAGGTAATGTCCGTCATCCACACCTGATGGGGCCGCTCGGCGACAAACTGGCGATTCAGGAGATTGTCGGCGACCGGGTGGGCATGCCGGGAGTGGGTCGTCGCCTTATACTTGCGCACCACGCGAGA